>NZ_FOIF01000057.1 GCF_900111575.1 Anaerobranca gottschalkii DSM 13577
TATTTTAAGTAAGCTTTAATTCTCCTAGTTGATCAAGTAAATAAAAAATCCAATTACACTAAATTATTTATACTCCCTTTATAACAGGTCAAATAAAAGAATTTGAAGGAAAAACTTCAGAAGTAGCAGCTTAAAAATAAATCCACCAATAAAATTAGCTACTTTTATTTGTCATGCCCAAAATTAATATTTCTTTAATAAAAAAAGAACTCAATAGTTATGGTTAACTTCTAAAAAGTCCCACAACTAGCGAGTTCTTTTTATTCATGAGCTAAAATTGTAAAATTAGCTATTTCCCGACAATCCCTTAATGTTTAGATAACTGCCTTTACACTATGCCATTCTATATCTTCATCATCATTATTACATAAATCGTATCTTATATTATGCCATTCTATATCTTCATCATCATTATTACATAAAATATTATTGCTATTAATGTTTGAACTAATTACAAAAATAAATAAAAGCAACAAAATACCTAAAAATATTTTTTTCATTTCCTCTTACCTCCTCCCTATTTTAAATTAAAAAGATTGATATAAATCCCCTTTTATATTAAAATAAAAATAATTGTATATAAATTATAGTATTATATTTTTTAATATTTTTCAATATTTTAATAATATTTATTTTAATTAAGGGGAGGGATTCTATGGCTTACAATTTGTTTTCTTTTGGAAAAGCTGTTAGGAGTATTAGAAAACAACATAAAATATCTCAAAAAACATTAGCCCTTGAAACAGGGTTAAACCTCTGTACCATTAGGAAAATGGAAAGTGGTGAAATAATCCCTCCATTTGAAGCTTTGGATAAATTATCTAAATTTTTCAAACAAGATATTTATCTTATATTATCTAGTTTTAGTATTGATGACAACACTTTATACCAAAAAACTATAGATAAAATAGATAGCATTATTGATAAAAATGATTATATAGGATTAGAGTTGGAAATTAACAGTCTATTAAACTTACTGACAGTTATCAAAACTTCATACCATAAAAGTTTAGTTAATCAATTAATTTTTTTTATAAAAGGTCTTATATGTTATAACAAAAAAGAATACCAGGAAGCTTTAATAAATTTTGTTAAAGCTATAAGTATAACAACAGATAACTTTGACTTAGATAAGTTTAGAAACTTCTATTATTCGTCAATGGAGATTCGTATTTTAATGAACATAGCTTTCATCTATCATAATATAAATGAAGGTGATAAATACTTAGAAATAATGCTTTTTTGTTTTGATAAATTAAAGGATAAAAAAGATCCCCTTTTCCCTAAAATATGCCATAATCTAGCTACAGCCTTTAAAAGAAAAAAAGATTATAAAAATGCCCTAAATTACTATGATTTAGGTATAAGGTATTGTCAAGAGCAAAAAGAGTATGTAGGATTAAGTATTTTATATTATGGAAAAGGGGTTACTCAATATTATTTAAATGATAAACACTATGTGAGTTCCTTTAATATTGCGGTAAGTCTTTGTGAAGGATATAATCAACTTTATTTTAAGGATAAGATTATACGTAACTGCCAAAATTATTTCAATTGCAAATACTCCCCTGAATTTAACTGCTTTAAATTAGCAGAAACCCCACATACTTAGTTTATTTTAATAAGCATAACTTAATTTTATAACATTAAAAAAAGCATGATTTATATCCGATTAATAAATCATGCTTTTTTCTCTTTTTATTCTACCTATTTTAAATTTAAGATTTGTCTGGCTTGTTCTACAGTGGCTACTGGTCGACCTAGGATTTTTGCTAAAGTAACAATTCGCTCTACTAGCTGAGCATTGGATTTTGCTAATACCCCTTTTTCATAATAAATATTATCTTCAAAGCCAACCCTTACATGACCTCCTAACAAAATTGCAAAATTAGCTAATGGTAATTCATGTCTTCCTATACCAGCTACTGTCCAAGTAGAACCCTGGGGTACCATGTTTTTAAGGAATAACAATTCTTCAATTCCTGCCGTTAAGCCTCCCGGCACACCTAAAACAAAATCAAAATGTAATGGTAGCTCCAATAATCCCCTTTTAACTAAAGCTAAAGCATTGTTAATCATTCCACCTTCAAAAACCTCAATTTCTGGTTTAACTCCATATGCTTTCATAGCTTTGGCAAAGGCAACTAAATCTTTAGGTGTATTCATAAAGACATCATTACCAAAATTAACAGTTCCAGTAGTTAATGTTGCCATTTCAGGACGGAGAGACAAAGGGGCGATTCTTTCTTCTACCGGCGTTCCTACTGCTCCTCCAGTGGAAATTTGAATTATACAATCACATTTCTCTTTAATTAACCCTATAGTTTTCTTAAAAATTTCCACAGATTGGGTTGGTTTCCCTTCCTCATCTCTGACATGTAAATGAATAATAGATGCCCCTGCCTGATAACATTCATAGGCTGACTGGGCAATTTCCTCTGGAGTAATTGGTAAATTTGGATTTTGATCTTTCGTAACTTCAGCCCCTACTAAGGCAGCGGTAATAATTAAAGGCTGCATTTCATTTACTCCTTTCTGAACCTCTGTAATTCTAAAGGAACAACACATGTTCCAGTGGCACGACATACCACTATTGGCTCTTCTAAAACTTCTGCACTAGATGGTGCTCCTCCAACCAACTGTCTTATTACTTTTTTAGCTTCAAATTTCATTTTACGGGATGTACGACCAACTGATGTAATTTCTCCCACAGCTTCAATGTAATCACCAGCATAAACAGGTGCTAAAAATTCCACCGAATCATAAGCTACAAAAAGTCCTTCATCGCCATCATGTCTAATCAGCAATTCGGTAGCTACATCACCAAAAAGCTGTAGCATTTTAGCACCATCGACTAATCCTCCCCCATAGTGAGCATCATGCTGACTTATTCTTACTCTAATCATCCCTTTTTCCATAGTATTTTACCTCCCTTTTTTATTCCCAATAAAATTCTAAACTATCACCGGGTTTTACTCTATCGGCGAAGCCTGCTTCTAAACCATTTTTCTTAATTCTTAACATCCCTTTAGGCTGTGTGATATCAAAATTTAGTTTATCAAAAACATCGACTACTAAAGGTTTTTCTTTATCTAAAAATATAGATTCCCCATTTGCAATAACTGAAAAACCTTGAGTATGCTCTCCTTTATTTTCATCAACTGATATTTTACTAAAGGTAATATTTTGAGGAATATTTAAGATATTCTTTTGGGGATTAAAAAATTCTATATCTTCCGTTATCTTTTTATTATCTACATAAATATCCAAATCATCTAAAGAATGGTCAATAAGTTCCTTTAAACTATTAATATATTCAATTTCAATTTTATCATTGTTTTGTAAAATATATCCAGGTTGTACGTTTTTTCCATTTACTTTTATCTTTTTTATTAGGCTCTTTTTTACGCCATTTAAATTTACATAATAATTATAAGGTTTTAAAATATCTTGTAAACTCATTTTTACCTTAGGTGGATTTTGGGGCATTACCACTTGGATGCTATCACCTTCTGTAACTTCATGTTCAAGGCTGGTTTGTTTGCCATTTAAATATATTTGACCTGGATAACCTTTAGAACCTGGAATTACCACCTTTTCTCCCATGATAAAATATATGAAATCTTCTTGTCTAATACCTTTGAGAATTTCCTCCACTTTAATTCCTGCTGTAAATAAACACTGGGCTACATTTACCCTCTTAGGGTTAAAAATAGCTATTTCTTCATCATTGACTTTGACTTTTATAAAGTTATGGAAACTATTTTTATCGGCAACTGCTGCAATCCCTAAAGGTGTAATTATTTCTGGACCCTTAAGTTTACGGGAGTTTATCTTTACATTTTCTAAATTTTCCCTATATCTAATAGCTACCCTTTCTAAAGGTAAATTTAATTTTTCCGCCAATTTTTGTCTAATAGTTTCAATTTGACTCCCTCCCCCTACACAAAAAACAGCACTGGGAGCTTTCCCATTTAATGCTATAATCTCCGCAACTATTTCCTCAGTAATTTCCTCAACCCCAGGTTTTATCACCTCTAAAAACTCTTCATAGGATATTTCCCTTTTAATTCCTAATATATCAATAATACTTGCCTTCTTTTTATTACATAAAGTTATTTTCAACGATTCTGCAGTGGCAAAATCTATCAAATACTTTTCCGCTAAAAGTTCAGTTATTTTATCCCCTGCTTTTTGTACCATACCATAGCCTATAACCACTCCACCTTTAGAAATGGCGATATCTGATGTTCCTGCACCGATATCTACTAATGCTAAATTTAACATCCTTAACTTTTGAGGGATTGCCATTTCGATAGCGGCTATAGGCTCTAAAGTTAAGGATTGGATAGATAAATCAACCCTTTTTAAAACTTCAAATAAGCTATCTACAACTATATTAGGTAAAAAAGTAGCTATAATCTCAATTTCTGCTTCTCCCCCCTTTTGCCCTTCTAAAAAATCTATATTATAGCCATTGATTTTATTGTTTAATACACTGTAACCTACACAATAAAGGGGCTCTTGGGGAAATTTTTCCTCAATTTCTTTTTTACAGTTTAATAGGGCTTGAACCTCTAACTCTTGGATATGTTCTTTTGTTAACAAAGGAATATCTTTAAAATTCCTATAACCTCTACCTTTAACAGTCCTTAACGCCCTACCAGCTGCAGCAATTGCTACTTTTGTTAACTTTCTCCCTATTTTTTTCTCTAAAGCAACTTTAACTTCCTTTACTACTTCTGCTACTTTAGGAATATTATGTATTTGTCCATCTCTCATCGCTCTATCTTTGTGTACTGCTACATGGTGGGCTAAAACCATTAACTTTTCATTTTGGATTTGGCAGATTAAACCCATTACTGTCCTTGTACCAATATCTAAAGCAAAAATTACATCAGCTTGGGAATTATTCGTTGCCATAAAATCATCACCTTATTTTCATTTTTATTATTATTTCTCCAAAAAAACTTTTTTTCCTGCATTCCTTAATAATTTAAAAAGGCATAATTTATTGATTTCCAATAAACTATGCCTTTTAGATGTAAACAATCTATCCTTTAAAGGGTTCTTTGATTAACTCTATATTGGCTGCTGCTAATATTTCTTCACTGAGTTTATCAGGATAACCTTCGGCAAAAACCACTTTTTTTATCCCACCATTTATTATCATTTTAGCACACAAAACACATGGTTGATTCGTTATATAAATGGTAGCTCCTTTTATGGATATCCCATGCATTGCTGCATGAACTATAGCATTTTGCTCTGCATGTAATCCCCGACACAGTTCATGCCTTTCACCAGAGGGAATATTAAGATCTTGTCGCAAACAACCTATTTCACTACAGTGGGGCAAATTGCTAGGTGCTCCATTATAGCCACTACTTAATATTCGCTTATCTTTAACAAGCAATGCTCCCACTTGTCTTCTTAGACAAGTGGAGCGTTTTGCTACTACATGGGTAATTTCCATGAAATATTGGTCCCAACTAGGTCTGGTGTTTTTATTTGGTTCCAAAGAGTCTATCACCGGCATCACCTAAACCTGGCACTATATAACCATGTTCATTTAACTTTTCATCAACTGCTGCCACATAAATATCTACATCGGGATGGGCCTTTTGGACAGCTTCTATTCCTTCAGGGGCAGCAATTAAACACATCAGCTTAATATTTTGGGCTCCCCTTTCTTTTAAAAACTTAATGGAAGCATTGGCAGATCCACCTGTAGCTAACATTGGATCAACTACTATTAAATCCCTTTCAGCTATATCAGTAGGAGTTTTACAGTAATATTCTACCGGTTGAAGGGTTTCTGGATCCCTATATACTCCGATGTGGCCTACTTTAGCTGCAGGTATTAGTTTTAATATTCCTCCTACCATACCTAACCCGGCCCTTAATATAGGTATAACTCCTATTTTTTTACCAGATAGGGCTTTTGTTGTCGCTTTACATACAGGGGTTTCTATCTCCACATCTTCTAATGGTAAATCTCTGGTAATTTCATAGGTTAATAATAAAGCTACTTCTTCTACTAATTCTCTGAACTCCTTTGATCCTGTGTTTTTATCCCTAATAAATGTTAGTTTGTGTTGAATTAAGGGATGATCTAATACTTTTACAATTCCCATGCTACGACCTCCTAATTTTCAATCAATCTATATTATTTTAATACAAAGGAAAGGTTTTGCAAAGGGTTTCAACTCTTTTTTTACAACTTTCCATTATTCCTTGATCATCACTATTCCTTAATACAGTAGCAATTATATCTGCTAACTCTTCCATTTCCTTTTCTTTAAAACCTCTAGTAGTAACAGCAGGGGTTCCTATTCTTATACCACTGGTAACAAAGGGGCTTTCTGGATCGAAGGGAATAGTGTTTTTATTTACAGTAATTCCTATTTCATCTAAGATATGTTCTGCAAACTTCCCTGTAATATGCAAATTCCTTAAATCTAATAACATTAGATGGGTATCGGTACCATCTCCTACCAATTTTATACCTCTATCCATAAAGGCTTT
The DNA here is from genome assembly GCF_900111575.1 of Anaerobranca gottschalkii DSM 13577. Taxonomy (NCBI): domain Bacteria; kingdom Bacillati; phylum Bacillota; class Clostridia; order Eubacteriales; family Proteinivoracaceae; genus Anaerobranca; species Anaerobranca gottschalkii. Next base: position 6,529 of record NZ_FOIF01000057.1, read on the forward strand.
GGCTAAAGCTTTGGCATTTTTAGTTACTCCCTCCATATATTCCTTAAATGAAGGTTCCATAGCATCTTTTAAAGCAACAGCTTTAGCAGCAATTACATGCATAAGGGGTCCACCTTGTAATCCAGGGAAAATAGCTTTATCTATTAATTTTTTATATTTTTCTTTACATAGAATCATTCCTCCCCTAGGTCCCCTTAAAGTTTTATGGGTAGTTGTTGTTACAAAATCAGCATAAGGAACAGGGCTTTGATGTAAACCAGCGGCAACTAAGCCTGCAATATGGGCCATATCCACCATTAAATAAGCTCCTACTTCATCAGCTATTTCCCGGAATTTAGCAAAATCTAAACTATGGGGATAGGCACTAGCTCCTGCAACAATTAACTTAGGCTTAATTTCTAAAGCCAATTCCCTTACTTTTTCATAATCCACTTTACCTGTTTCTTCATCTACTCCATAAGGATGGAAATTATAGTATATTCCTGAAATATTTACTGGACTGCCATGGGTTAAATGTCCACCGTGGGATAAGTTCATACCTAAAACATTATCCCCTGGTTTTAAGATGGCGAAATATACTGCTAAATTTGCTGAAGCTCCTGAATGGGGTTGTACATTGGCATGTTCGGCCCCAAATAATTCTTTAGCTCTATTTATTGCTAATTCTTCCACAATATCAACATACTCACAACCACCGTAATATCTTTTACTCGGATATCCCTCTGCATACTTGTTAGTTAAAACAGAACCTTGTGCTTCTAAAACTCCTTTACTAACAAAATTTTCTGAAGCAATTAATTCAATCTTATTCCTTTGTCTCCAAAGCTCCTTCTCTATAGCCTGATAAATTTCAGGATCAACTTTTTTTAAATTTTCCATATGACTAACTCCCTTCCCTTGTATATTTTGCTCTTTCTCCACCTATTAACTTAGGTCGAGTTTTTGCCCCAGTAACATAAGCCTTACCAATAAACCTATTATTAAATCTTAAAGGTACTACTACAGGTTTTAAATGCATGCCAATCAAAGTTGAACCGATATCTATACCAGCTTTTCCTTTAGCCATAATAGTCTCAACTACCACAGGATCTTTAAAACTTTTTATTCCTTGAGCAGCCAAAGCACCACCAGCTTTAGCTACTGGAACCACTGTCACTTCCTCTAATCCATATCTTTCCATTGTTTCCCTTTCAATCACTAAAGCTCTGTTTAAATGTTCACAACATTGGATAGCTAAACTCCATTTTCTTTCTTCGGCTTTCTCTAAAAGGGCTTTCATTATAGCTTTTGCTACATCCTCATTAGAAGATGTCCCTATTTTTTCTCCGATTACTTCACTGGTACTACAACCTACAACAACAATATCCCTTTCTTTAAGATCTGCTAAACTATGTAATTCATCTAATAAATCCCTAACCTGTTGATATATAGTATTATCCAAAAAATATCACCTCCACATATCTTCTATTTCTTTAATTTGATCTATCCGCCTTTGATGACGTCCTCCTTCAAATTTTGTTTCTAAAAATGTTTTTACTATCATTTTAGCAAGCCCAGGTCCTACTACCCTTTCTCCTAATGTTAGCACATTGGCATCGTTGTGTTCTCTAGTGGCTTTTGCTGAAAAACAGTCATGACAGTTTGCTGCCCTAATCCCCTTTACTTTATTGGCGGCAATGGCTACTCCGACCCCCGTACCACATACTATTATAGCGAAATCACAATCCCCTTTTACTACACTTTCTGCTGCAATTTTGGCATATTTGGGATAATCAACACTTTCTAAACCATGGCAACCAAAATCTTGATATTCTACATTTAACTCTTCTAAATACTCTTTAATTATTTCTTTTAAATTATATCCTCCATGATCACTGGCAACAGCTACTTTCAAAGTTAATTCCTCCTCGAATTATGTTTTTAATCTTGTTTTCATTCTAACATATTTATTAAATTCTTTTAATAGTATATAACAAAAATTTGGGGCAGACATAATAGCCTGCCCTTAGTATATGCAACTAAACTGTAAATTTATTTACTAACTCTTTCAGTACTCCTGCCACCTCTGCTAAAGATTGGGTAGCGGCAGTGATTTCTTCAAGACTTGCCGTTTGCTGTTGGGTAGTAGCTGCAACTTCTTCACTAGAAGCAGACGTTTGTTCAGCAACATAAGCTACTTGTCGAGAATCTGCCACCACTTCTTCTACTTCTTCAGACTGTTTCTGGGCAGCAGAATTAATTTCAGTAATAGATTCAAGGGTGATTTTAGAAATTTCTAAAATTACATCCAATGCTTTATTGGCGGTATCTATAAGCTCTAACTGACCTTGAGCTTTAGAAGATTGGCTGTTAATGGTTTGAGCTGTTTTAGAAATTTGGCTTTGAATTCCACTAACAATTTTTTTGATATCATCTGCCGCTTTCCTTGTTTCATCAGACAGTTTTCTTACTTCATCGGCTACTACTGCAAAACCTCTACCATGTTCCCCAGCCCTAGCAGCTTCAATGGCTGCATTTAAAGATAAAAGGTTAGTTTGAGAAGCTATTTCTGTAACTACAGTAATAATTTTACTAATTTTTTGTGCATCCCTTTCCAACTCATTGATATTATTTGAAACTTGGATATTCCCTGCTACTATTTCTTTTAGGGCAGAAATAAGTTCTACCATTATTCGGGTATTTTCTTCAATGGTTACTACCATTTCTTGATTAACCTTTGTTGCCATACTTGCCCTTTCTGCGATATCTTTAGCCATAACAGCAACATTGTTAATTTTTTCTACAACCCTTTGACTAGCTACTGTTTGCTGCTCAGCACCTTTAGCCACTTCTTCTACCGTTGTTGCTATTTGCTGAGAGGCAATGGCAGCTTCATTTGCTGCAATACTCAATTCTTTTGCAGTTTTTTCAGTGATTTCTGCAGATTCTAAGGAATTGCCGATTATTTCTTTTAAAGAATTTACCATTGTATTAAAAGCTTTAGCAAGTTCACCAATTTCATCTTTTGTCTTAACTTCAAAATTTTGAGTTAAATCACCTGCTGCTATAGCCCTAGCACCTTTATCTAGTATTCTTAACGGAGCAAAAGTTTTCGTCACAAATAGCAAGGTAATTATAATTGCAGCTAATGCTAAAAGAAAGGCTATTTTTATTATATTTTTAGCCATCGCTATAACTGGTTCTAACAATTCATCCTTCCCTTGGAAAACAACTGCTTGCCAGTTAAACCCAGGGACCCTTGAATGGGCTGCTAAATAAATTCTACCATTATCTTCAAATTCAATATTCCCTTTCCCTTTCTCCGTCATTTCTTGCCAAGGTAAAGAATCCTTTAAATTTAATTTATTATAAACTCTAGCATTTTCCCTGTGGGAAATTATTGTTCCAGAACTATCTAAAATCATAGCTCCACCTGTAGATCCTAAATTATATTGATAAATATAAGTCCATAACATCCTTATGTTATACTCAACTTCAAAAACACCTATTATTTCATTAGTATTATAGTCATAGACCGGACTAGATATAATCATTACTGGATTATTTCCAACTCCTAAGAAAAAGTCTGTTTTATGTACTTCCCCTCTTTTAGCCTTATCAAAACCTTCAACTGACCTATCCCTTTGTTCTTGACCACCAGATGTAAATACCCTAGTTCCTTCTAAATCATAAAAAGTCATTCTATTTATTCTATTATCTTCTATAGCCATACTAAGGAAATACCTTCTAGCAGTAACAAAATCCCCTTTCCTTAAATCTGGTAATTGGGAAAGATAAGAACTAAGGCTTTCCAACTCCTTAAGATAATCAGTGATGGCGTTACTTAAACGTTCCGCCATTACCAATTGGGTTTCTTCTGCTTGTCTAATAGTATGGGAATAAAAAGAGGGTAGTGATACACCTAATAAAATAGCAACGGTAATCAACACTGCTCCAACACTAATTGTAAGAGTTTTTCCATATAAACCCTTAAAATTTGGTTTTTTAAATTTAAAATTAGGTCTTTTAAAAGAGAAATTTACTTTATTAATCTTAAATTTTTTATACCCCTCATTTTTCTTTATACCCCTCGCTAATTTTCCCTTGACTGACTGATACCATTTTTTTACCTTTAAAAACAAACTTCTCTGCCTCCTTTGTTTCCATTATGGGTATAATAAAATATAATTCTATATAAATTTATTAATTCCTGCAAAACTACTTTTTTTAAAATAAAAACAAATATTCTATAAAATTAAAGGGCTTTATTGCAAAACAATAAAGCCCTCAGACTTAAGACAAACTATAGACAAAGTCATCATCAGCTGTGGTAATTAAACAAAGATACGATTAAGTCGAGGAGTTAGATTTAAGAGCTGATTAGATAAAAGGAAGAAGGGGTGAGGAACAGGACGTTCCGAAAGCTCTATTGAGCCATGGACGGCGAATTAGAGCGGTACCCTTCTTCCTTTTAGATAGAAGCCAAAAATTAGACGGAGACTTTGTTAGAATGTTTAATTACCACAGTCTTTTTAAAATGACTTTGTCTACAAACTAAGGCTTTATTGCAAAAACAATAAAAGCCCTAATTTTTACTTTC
>NZ_FOIF01000058.1 GCF_900111575.1 Anaerobranca gottschalkii DSM 13577
TTCCTGAACCTATAATAGCAAAGAATTTTTTTGAGAATATACGTATATCAAAACCTAGATATATAAGAGATCAATTGTTAATCATCAAAGAAGCAATAAAAGATCAAACAACTGATACTATTGAAAAAGGGCTAAACTTTTGTATAAAAAATAAGCTATACAGTGCGGCAGACTTTAAGGATGCTGTAAAACATTATGCAAAAGAACAAACTAGGATTGTTAATGATAGTAACATAGAAATTAAAGCTCTCTCTTTAACAAGTATGGAAAAAATTAAAACCAAACCTCAAGTAAGGGATATTTTAGAATATGCCGATATTATTAAATCAAATATGTAATAGATTTTAAGAAAAAAGGAGGACTATGGTGATTGCTACAATAGACAATATCAAAGGTATGTTAAATACCCTTAAAATATCTCACTCTGCATCAGCTTTAGAAAAAATCTTAGAATTATCTAATGAAAAAGGGTTATCTTATGAGAAATTCTTAGAAAACTTGTTAGAACATGAAATTAAATCTAGAAGTGAAAAAAAGATTGAACAAAGGTTAAAACAAGCTTTATTTCCTGAATACAAGACTATTGATGAGTTTGATTTAGCGGAGCAACAGTCATTAAGTAGACGACAATTAAATCAACTTTTAGAATTTACATGGATTGAGCAAGGTTTTAACTTAATCATGCTTGGTCCTCCTGGTGTAGGGAAAACTCATCTAGCTATAGGGCTTGGTATACATGCTATACACAGTGGGTATAAAGTTATTTTTACTACTATGAATGACCTTATATACTATCTTAAAACTCAGGAAATATTACGTTCTGCTCAAACTCGTTTAAAACGTATCACAGAGGCTGATCTTGTAATTATTGATGATCTTATGTTTATGGCTATGGAAAAGCATGAGGCTAACCTTTTCTTTCAGTTAATCAATAAACTTTATGGCCAAACATCCATTATTATCACTTCTAATAAAGGACCAGAAGACTGGGGAGAATTATTAGGAGATCCTGCAATAACTACTGCTATCCTTGATAGAATAGTCCATAAATGTGAAGTGATAAATTTATGTGGTGATAGTTATCGATTGAAATACAGAACTTCCATTTTTGGTAAAAATTAGGTGTAAAAAATTATTTATCAAAATTTGTAAAAAAGTACTTGACGTTTACACTATTTGTTGAGATAAAGTTGTAATTGATGTAGTTATAGGAATTCCTAGAATAATAACTGTAATATAAGAGCTGAGTGACAAGTAATTATTGGTATACAAAAATGCACCATAGAATAACAAAAAAACAAGAGGGATTATAGATAATATAAACCCTATGGACATGAAAACAACCATAGGTGGAAAAATTTTTAAAAAGAACCGCTTAATATCAAGAAGTGATTCTTGATACTTATTTAGTAGCCACTTTTCCTTTCCAAGTATTTTTAATTGCCAATAATTATTGATTCCATCATTAGCTATTGCCATTGATTCACCAATAGCATCGAATAATTTTTTTCTTATTTGTTGAAGGGGTCTTCCAATAAACATTTGTAATACTAATGCTAGTACCATTACAGGTAGTAAATATAGAGTGATTCTATAGTGTATAAAAGAGATTACAAATATAGAAACAATAATAGATAATATTTTAGATACCAAAGGTAAAAGTCCCATACCAAAGTACGATGATGCTAGTGACAGGTTATGGGACACTCTGGTCAATAGGTCACCTACTTTTTGCTTTTTAATCCAACTAAATGTTGAGTTTAGTATTGTCAACTCTGTGTATTCTTTATATGTATACTCGATATCTGAAGTTAGTCGACTTTGAATTAGAGAAGTAAGGAAAGAAATTATAGCCATTGTCGCCATAATTGCTATTAATGTAAAAATTGTATTGTTAACTGAAGAACCAGATGCCACTCCTTCAAAAAGTTGACCAAGCACTCTTGCATTAAAAACTGATAAGACAATATTAGTTAAAAGAAAAGTTGTTAATAATCCTATTATAAATAAATGTTTTCTCTTCAGGGGCCTCAATGCCAAACTAATTGTAGATTTTTTTTCTTGACTATTCATTTTTATCACCTCTCACCGCTTCTTATACGTACTAATGGGTTTTAGTAACCTATAACCCTTCGACCCTCCTTTCCTTAAGTTATTCTAAATTGATTTGGAAAATTTTTTCATAAAAAAATATTATAATAGCTCTTCTAAATTGTCAACATTTTTTATTTTTTGTATAAAATTGAAAATTGTCTATTGGTCTATCAGCTTCCCAACCTACTCTGAAGCAATAAAAAGACCCGTAGGAGTTATGTGTTTAGCTCTTACGGGTTTTGCTTTTACTATGATATTAAATGTTTTCAAAGTCGTAATCACACTTTAAAAAAAACTTACACCTTTCAATAATTTGTATTTTGATTTCATTATAATCCAATAATTCACATATAAAAATAGCTTTTTTGATAGAATTAACATATTCAGGGTTACTCAGGTAATATTCTATTACTCCTTTACCGTAATATAGTATATGTAATCCGGAAAACTGTTTATTTTTTTTGCAGTAATTAATACCTAAATCAGTATATTTTAAAGCATTTTGATAATCATTGTTTCTTTTGTATGCTGTAGAAAGGTTGTGACAAATTTTTGGGTAAAGGGGATGATCTGAATTCAAATTATCAAAACAAAATTGCATGATTTCAAGATACATAGTACTATTTCCTAAATCGTTTATAACGAAGGCAATGTTCATAAGTATTCTTAATTCTGTTAAAGAATATGTATAATCTTTATAATTTTCAATGGTAAATTCTTCATTACTAACTATTAAAGCATTGATCAATTTTTTATAAGCACTGTGAGGATCATTGTGTACCTTATATAAGATAGCACCTTCAATGAAATAGCTAATTTGCTCAATTTGGATTTTATAATAATCACTAATGGCTGAAGGATTTAATTTATTTATCTCATCTAGTACAGTAGATAATTTTTCATATTCATTGTTATCTAATTTTGATTCTAACTTTTTTTTAATATTATTGAAAATAGTATAGTCATCTAATCTACATTTTAGTAGTAGTTCAGTAATATCTTCTTTCAAGGCAATAGAAAGAGCTTCTAATGTATCTAACCTTGGAACTACTTTGCCATTTTCAATTTTTCTCAAGGTCTCTTTATTGATACCTGTTTTTTCCGAAATCATTGATTGAGTGGATTTATGTTTCTTTCTTAATTGTCTTAATTGTTCCCCAAAAAGTTTTAAGTTATACGACACTTTAACGTTCCCCCTTAACACAAAAAAGTTAATTTGTCAACCCAATCAAAATAGGGTTTTATTATTATTTAGAATATTATAATATATAATTAATAATAAAACAATACAGCGAATATAGGGGTGTGTTGGATAAAAAACTACTAGTTTTTGTAAACTATGTTTTTTATGGGAGGATGACTGTAATGAAAAGAAAGTTTTTAGTATCTCTTTTGGCTCTATTGTTAGCCATAACTTTATTGGGATGTAACAATGAAAATACGGAATATACTGATAATCTAACAACAGAGGAGAAGCTAGAGGACTTTGAATATTTATACCAGATGATATACGAAAATTACCCTTTCTTAAATCCAGATTACGGATACGGAACCCAATGGTTAAATAATAAGGAGGTGTTCAAAAAACAGATTAAGGAGACAAAAAATGATGAAGAATTTATCATGGCTATTAGAAAAATTGTCGAAAGTTTACACCAAGGACATACTCATGCATTAGATGAGCAATCATTTAAAATGGCATATTCTGTATATTCCTGTCCAGAAATTGCTGAACTTACTAAACCGTGGCTAGAAGTATTAAACGACGATAAAGTGTTGAAATTCTATAATTTTAATCCAGAAACAGATATTACTGCGAGGCAAATTTATCAATCTCATTCGCCAGTTTTTGAGTCCAAGATAATAATCCCCAATGAAGTTGCTTACCTAAAAATTAGAAAAATGGAAACTGGAAGGATTGAAGAAGACGCTAAAGGGATAAGAACTTTCTTTGAGGAAGTTAAAGACTACGATAAATTGATAATTGATATTAGGGGTAATGGAGGGGGAGATACTAGGTATTGGATAGAAAATGTTGTTCAACCTTTAATAAGGGAACCACTGTCTGTAGAATACTATTCATTCTTTAGAGGAAATTATGCAAAGCCTTTTTACAAAGCTAGAGGTATGAAATTGAAACCATTATCTGAACTAGAAGATTATATGATTGAAAGAATTCCAGAAGAAATAAAAACAGACTTTGACTATTTTAATAATTCAAAATTTACCATAGAGCCCCTAGACCCCGTAGGATTTGAAGGTGACATATACTTACTAGTGGATAAGCTTGTCTATTCTGCAGCAGAAAGTTTCGCAGCATTTAGTAAAGATAGTGGCTTTGCAACGTTAGTAGGAGAGAGTACTGGTCGTGATGGTATTGGTATAGACCCACTGTTATTCTCTTTGCCTAATAGTGGTATAGTTATTAGGTATAGTGGGGCACTTGCTTTAAATGGAGATGGTACTATCCATCAGAAAGTAGGAATTGTTCCACATGTAGAAGTTGACCCTACAGTAGGGGCTGATTTTGAAACAGATACAGCTATACAGTATGTTATAAATAAAGGCTCTTCACACTAAACAACAAAATAAAACGATTTACAATTAGGTCAAGTGCTTCAAGCTGTGTCCACCTTTTAGCAGAAATCGATACAATTTAGCAGTATTGATATAGAAGTGAACTCTTTTCTAAACTGCTAAATTGTATCAAAATCATAGTCATTAGCCATATTGTGGATCTATATAAATAAATTAGACAAAATTTTTCTTTTTACTAAAACCACACCATTCTTAACGAAAAATTTAACACATGACAAAAAAGCCCTTCAAATCAAGGGTTTTGAGGTTATATCATGTAAGAGAAAAAGACGGAAAATTATTACTAAAATTATTACTTTTGTAGAATTTATTGTTTGAGGAAATTGTATAATTAAGAAATCAAAAACAAAAAATCAAGATATAGTATTATAAAAAGAACAAACACAATATATTGACAACTTAAACTAAAATTTAATTATGAAATTTCCTTAAGTATATAATCTGTCTATAGAAGGGCTTCATTTGTATATAATTGGTTGATTTTGGGGGGCTAAATAGTATGGATCAGATGAGATTCAAAATAATGCACGGGTTTTGGAAAAAATATGTATGGAAGTATAAGGCTAATTGGATTGTAGCTTTTTGCCTCAACGTTGTTTTCTTTGCCGTTAGTGCAATAATACCTTTTGTGTTCAAAGGGGTAATAGATTCATTTACAATTTACGATAGTATAATAAACCCATGGATATTAGCTTTTATTATAATAGAAGGTTTGCAAATAATACTACTATACAGTAAAGGGTATGCATGTCGTTTATTGGAGCTTAAAGTTAAAAAAGATATTAAAACACAAATGTATAGTAAATTTTTTACAGCGAGTTACCTTACATCCAATAAAATTAAGCCAGGAGAGGCAATTCAGAGAATCACAAGTGATGCAGCCAGTACCGGTCCACTTATTGTAGAAAGTTTTTCAGAGTTAGTAGGTCATCTTATTTTAGTTACAATTACAGTAGTTTTGATGTTTGTCCTATCACCCCATCTAGCAATCAGTTCTGTTTTCTTTATTATAATTTATAGCATTGGATATAAGAGGTATCAAAAAAATGCTCCTATCCTTGCTAATGATAGGCAGAAAGCGAACGCTAATTTTATTGCTACTTTGGAGGAAGGGCTTGATGCAAACTATTCAGTTCGTGTGCAGGGCTCTTATAGAAGTATATTAGATATTTTTAACAAATCTATTGATGAGTTTTTAGCTAAAAGTTTTAAGTTTTATAAATACAACCTTAAATTCCAAGGAGTCTTTTCATCACTTATCAGCTATGCAACATCAGTAACAGTAATACTTCTAGGGGCATGGCTTTTCTCACGTGGGTTAACAACAATAGGAACTATAGTAGCATTTTCTCAATATATTAATTGGTTGGTGGTGTTTGTTAATTTTATGTCAAATTATGCAACCCAAATTGAACCATCTATAGTTTCCTTAAACAGAGTAGAAGAGATATTAAACTGGGAGTCTCAGTTGAAATTTGAGGAAGATGTGAAGGGTAAAGAAAAAATTAATAACTTAGCCCAAAATGCTATAGAAATTCGTAATCTTGATTTTTCTTTCAAAGATGTTAATATTTTTAATAAATTGAATTTATCCATTCCTACGGGTAAAATAACTTTTATTAAAGGAGTTAGTGGCCGGGGAAAAAGTTCGTTACTAAATATATTGCTGAAACTTTATCCTGTAGAAGAAGGAAAAGTTTTTATAAATGGGATTGATATTAACAGTTTAGATGAAGGGGATATAATGGGATTGATTTCTGTGGTTGAACAAGAACCTAAGTTTTTCGGTAATGATATATCCGATTGTTTTTCAACATTTGATAACTTTTCTTTAAATGACTTAAAATCGAAAGCCAAAAAATTAGGGTTAGATAAGGTTTTGGATAAAATACTTAAATCAACTAATAAAGGAAAATTAAAAGATCTTTCAGGAGGAGAGAGAAAACGTTTAGGAATTTTACGGGGGTTATCTCGGGAGACACCGATTATAGTAATGGATGAGCCTACAGCCTTTATTGATGATAAAACGGCAAGATCGATTTTAACCAATGCTATAAAGCTATATCCAAATAAAACATTTATCATAATAACCCATGATTCATCAATAGAAGATTTGGCAGACTTGGTAATAGAAATATAGAGAAGTGTTTTTAAAAATTTATCAACTTGTGTGCACCTTTTTAGCAGAAATCTATATAATTTAGCAGTATAGTCATATATCCATAGTTTAGTAGAAAGGGAGTGATATTCTTGGGAATATTTATTAGTATTGTTAAGGCAATATTTCAAATTGTAATTTTGCCAGGTATATTAACTATAATTCTACTTCCAATCTTTTATATGTTAGGGAAATTTGAAAATGAATTCTTCTATGATCCTTTTTTAAAAGAAAGAGAAATCATCAAAAAGATGATTTTCGAAGATTATTTAAAAAATAATTTTTTTAGATTATATTTTGTAATATTTACTTATGTTGTTATTGTAAAAGTACTTACGGCTTTAGGAGTATAAATAATTTAGTGAATTAGAATTTATCTTTCTCGACAACCCGATTTATGGCAACTTGGTGCAACCCTTGTAATGAAATTGCTCCAATTGTTTTTTTAGGCGAAATATATGTTGATAAACTGAACAAGCTGGTAAATATGAGTCTTGAGAGGAGATAAATTAATGAAAAGAAAGATACTATTTTTGGCTTTAATGTTATTCTTTGTAGCGGGATGTAAAAAAGAAGTATATTCTGGGGACAGAGTATCTATTCACCCAGTCGCAACTTTTACAACTGTTGACATTACAGAAATTGTAGTTAGTAATTCTAAAATAACTGGAAAAGTTAAAATTATATTTGATGAGCAGTATCTAAAATTAATTGCGATGACTAATGATATTATTGATGATGAATATAAGTTTTCATTGGGTATTTATCAAGATTCGGAAGGAGATATCATAAACGACACTTTAATAATAAATAATAAGATTTTCTCATATAAAGTTGGTGATTTGAACCAAGTCAGCATTGTTTTTGAGTTTAAATTTACCGAATATCCCAGTTTAAGAGGTTATATTCATAAAGAAATATGGGATCCAATTATTTTTTCCCTAATGTATGTGGACGACAATAGTGAGGTGATTCACGAAATAACTATATTTGGAGCAATTAGAGAAAAGAAAGGACAATAAAGGATGTAACAGGTTTTATAACTTTTCCATGATTCTTGAAGTTGTTTAAGTTACTTTTATATAAAAAAGTTTTACAATACGAAAATTTATAAAGGGAGGGGTTCTATTTTGCATATTATAATTTTGATTATTTTAGAGGTTTTGTTCAATATACTGATAGTCTCGATTTTGGTATGGCTTTCCTTTTTTATAGCTGTATTTTTACACGAAATGGGCCATGCTTTAATGTACCGTATATTTTTTCGCGATAAAGACTGGCATATTAGAATTGGCTCAGGTAGAGAGATTATAAAGTCTAAAAAATTTACTATAAAAGCCATTCCGATAGATGGATATTTTTACTTTGAACCCAAACATAGGGGATCCAAGTTCCAGTATATTATGATGTTACTTGGTGGACCTCTGACAAATATTTTATTTATTTTTTTACTGAGCTTTTTATTATACATTCTTAAAGGTAACGAGCAAACACTTGTACAAAAGATTTTGGTTTGGCTTTTTGAGTTTTCTTTAAGGATACATGTGGTTGGTTTTCTCCTAACCGCTATTCCGATTAACTTTAGGAATGGGCCTTTAAAAGGCTATACAAGTGATGGAATGAATATATTAAAGATTGCTATGAAAAGTAAAAAGGGATGAGATTAGTCCTTTTCACATCATATAACATATGAAAAAAGACAATGTAGTATAATGTCTATTCTGTTCTAAGTAAATATTCTCTAATATTAGGGGTACAAGCCATAATCTTTTAGTGAACCGGATATTAAATTTAAACAACTTTAAAAAGAGGGGTATTTTAAATGGATTTAATTGCTAGCACTATAGAAGCACTTTTATTAATATTTTTTGTATCTTTTATAATAAGCTTCTTAGGTACCGGAGTAAGTTTTATTATTAGAAAAATTGCTGAATATTACTATTTTAATCCATTTAACATTAAGGATTTTTCTTTTAAGAAAGAATTTTTTAGCCTTTTTCGTGGTTGTGTCTTTTTTCTTATTATATTAAAGATAGTTGATTTGTTACTAAGTTATTACTTATTTTAACAAATCCCCTATAGAATTTGTGGAACCGTTAGAGGTCAATTATATTTAGCCATGTGCATCTTTTAGTAGAAATCAATACAATTTAATAGTATTAAATGATAAATTTGAGCAAGAAGAAATGATAGTGATTAGCCATGTATTAGATCAAATTTTAGTTATTAGAGGAAATTACATTATGCTTAATGAACACCTTTAAAAGTCCTGTCAGTCCGGAACAATAAGCTAACCGATACCAAAAAAAGCTCTTGAAATCAAGGGTTTGAGGTTGTATTAGAGAGGAAAAACAAAAAAATAAAAGAAGGGAAATTATTAATTTAATAGAATATATTGTTAACAAACAATTCTGTAATTGTTATTTTTAACTTTAATTTCAAGTTTATTGGAAAACTTTCATATTCTTATTATATAGAAGGTGACAAAACAGAAAAGTAGGTGAAACTATTGACTGAAATTAATAAATCTAAACTCCTTAAGAAGGCAAAAATACAAATATTAATTGATAAGTGTATATTATTATTACTAATGAGTATTGTTGTACTATTAACTCCTAAAAATACAATAAATACAACTAGGTATATAGCAGGTATGGTTGCTCTATCCTACATTATATTGTCTTCAATTTTAAAATACAAAGGATACCTTATAGATGTGAATACCCCCATAGATGGTTGTTTTTTAGTAATAATTTGGTTGTTGGTTTTTTTACTATGGTTTTCTTGGGCAATGAAATTAATTAATTCAAGCATTTTTATGATCTTAATCGTGATACTAGGTACTCTCTTCACAACTTATGAAATTAAAAGTTTAAAATATGAAGACATTAAAAACAAAAATAGTTGAAATTACTAATTCCAGAAAATGAGGTTGTTAATAAACTCGACAAAATTTTAGTTCTTAAACATGCCGTTTTAACTTTTTAAAAATTATATCTACCCTTGTCATCTTCAAACTAAAAGTAGAGATTCTCAAATCCTGTCACTCCGGAACAATAAGCTAACCGATACCAAAAAAACTCTTTAAATCAAGGGTTTGAGGTTGTATGGAAACAAAGAATTACCTGTAAGAGTAAAATTCTTATGGGTGATTTTTTTATTAGAAAAGGCAGGAAATAGAAAATTTTAGTAGAATTATATTAAATTGGAATGTGTTTGAACTTTTGGTAGAGGGGTGAGGTTAATAAGATAACTAGAAAATAGTCCTTTACCAAAGATTAAGTAAAACTTGAAGCAAAAGGTATTAACCAGTTATGGCATTAATCCAAACTAAGAGTTGTTGGATAATTAAAGCCACGGGTTTGTCTAAATGCAGCTAAAAGTAGTGGCAGATTCAGATACCATATTAACGAAGAATGAAGTGTATAGTGCATATCTTCTTATGACATAAAAAGATCTTCAAATCAGTCAGCAGTACCGGTATGTTGCGGTTGTGAAATTAAAGCAGTTGAATTACTAAGCAGTCTTTAACTAGAAAAGAGGTGGCAATGGCTGCATCCTTAGCTTTTGCTTTAATGCTTTTTGCTTCAGACTTAAAAAGCATTGTTTTTTTTTATTTTCCTCATATTGGTATTTAGTTATTTATCAGATTAGATTGATTAAAACCAGATGAAATCAATATGTTTAAGATAACAGGTTAATTGTAATGTAATTTATTACCTTGTAAACGATATATAGAAACCAGGTCTTTTAACCAATCAAAATTGCCAATTAAAAGATAATCAAATTCATTTTCCTAAATATTTTAATGGTTTTAAATTAAACACAAAAGCAATTAATCTACAACAAGTTAGGATACTACCAAGAAATAATCATATTGTTATTGAAGTAGTTTATCAAATAGAAATTCCTGAAACAAGAAAAGATAATGGCAGGATAATTAGTATTGATATTGGTTTAGATAACTTTGCAACCATAGG
>NZ_FOIF01000059.1 GCF_900111575.1 Anaerobranca gottschalkii DSM 13577
TAGACTATATTGTTTTACCCATCTTCTGATAGTTGTAGGGATAACACCAATATCTCTAGCTACATCAGTTGTTTTTTTCCCTAATTCGGTAATAAGTTTCACTATTTCTTTCTTATAATCATCAGTAAATTTATTTTTATTGTTCATAGCTGAAACACGTCCTTTCTCTTTTTATTATAGCAACATTTCTACGTGTCCAGCAAATCTAGTACAGTCTATTTCATTTTTTCTTAACATACCACTGTCAGGGTCTGTCTTGCTAATCTTATTTTCCTTTAATTCTTGCTTTTTTTTACTAACATCCAAAGGTTTTTTGTCGTGTATTTCCCGATCTTTGTTGATTTCTTGGTCTAAAAGCTCTTGATAATTTCTTGCTTCTTTTTCTAATAATACTTTATCAAATTTCTTTTTGTTAGCATTCGCTTTTACATGAGTTGCATCTATGAAAACAGCATCTGCTTTAACAAAACCTGCCTTTATTGCCTCTTCTAATATCCTAATAAATATCCTCTCAAATATATCTGTATCTTTAAATCTTCTAATATAATTCTTCCCAAATGTTGTAAAATGAGGTATTTGCTCATTAAGTCCATAACCGATAAACCAACGATAAGCAGCATTTGTTTGTATTTCTAAGATAGTTTGACGCATGGATTTTATTCCAAATATGTATTGAATAAATACTATCTTAAAAAGTACTACAGGATCTATACTTGGACGTCCGTTGTCCATACAATATTTATCTGAAACAAGATCATATATGAAATCAAAATTTATAGCTGCATCGAGCTTTCTTACCAAATGATCTTCTGGTATTAGTTGGTCTAAGCACAATATTTCATATTGATTACGTACATCATCTTTATTTCTTGTTAACATTTAATACACCACCTAACATCTTCTCTATATTATTTATATATTAGATAAAAAACTAGAGAATCCTTTTTATTTTCAAGGATTCTCTTTGTTTTTAGACTTTGTCTTCAGTCTGAGAGCGTATAGGTCACACTTCTTTGACTTATACGCTCATTTTTTTTAACATCATATTAACTTTAACCCTCGTCAGCCTTACCAAACACTCAACATGCCTTGAGAGCATGAAAAAGATAAAAAAATACCAAATATCTGTTGATATTATTTTAGAAAATGTAAATCGAATTTAATACATGCACCACCATGTTTTGCATTAAAGGCAACAATACTTCCGCCATGCATTTCTACCAGTCTTTTTGCAATATAAAGTCCCAGCCCTGCATGACCATCTTTGGAAGAACGTGACTCATCTCCCCTGTAAAATTTCTTAAATAGATTTGATAGATTTTTACTACTAAATCCCCTTCCTGTATCACATACTTTAAAACAAATATTATCACAGGTAATATCCGCATTAATTGTTATTGTACCATTTTCCGGCGTATTACAGATGCTGTTCGAAACGATATTGTCAAGAATACGCTCAAGTTTTACAACATCAATAGGACATGTTATTTCAGCCTGATTTCTATATGTTACATCAACCTTAAAATCTATCTTTTTATTTTTTGTCATCATCTCATAACTTTCTTTTTTCTGCATTAAAAAAGAGTATATATCCACTGGAGCGATATTAAGTTCTGCGCCAGACATCTCAAGGTCTGCGGCGTAAAGCATTTCCCTAATAAAGTTGGTTCCCTTATTTGCATTATCTTTTATTACTTGCAAATATTTTTGGGTCTTTTGAGTATCAACATAATTGCCTTCCAGAAGTGATTCAACGTAGCCCTGTATTACAGAAAGAGGTGTTTTTAGGTCATGGGCCAGAGCCTGAACCATTTCCTGTCTTTCCTGCTCTGCTTTCCACTGTGATAAAGACTTTTTAAGTTCGTTTTTCATTTCATTAAATGCTTCACAAAGTCTTCCAAGCTCATTATCGGCATAATAATCTATACTAAAATCAAGATCCTTCTCCTTTATCTTTCTTGATGCATCAATAAGCGTATTAACCGGCTTACCTATATTAGCAGCAAATTTCTTTGAAAAAAACAATGTAAAGATTACTATATAAATAAACGGGGAAAAAACAATTAAAATAAATAATGGTACCAGCATTATTTTATCTGATATGCTTGGATAATGAGGTGTTAGTGTATATGATAATGAAACTGCTCCGCTTATTTTCCCTTGAGAATCGAATACCGGGATGATTCTTGTATATCTTCCATCTATTCTAATGGTAGTATTCACTTTACTATATAAATTCTCTTTGCCATTTAAAAGTTTTTTATAATCTGTTCCATATATCATATTGCCATTTTCATCCATAACTTGAAACAATATACCTTCTGAAGGAATTATTTTCTCAAGAAGTTGTTTTTCGCTCTCGTTTAAAAGAATTACACCTTCTTTTCTGATATAGCCTTCAATATCTGGAATTTTCTTTTCATAGTAGTTGGCCGGATATACTTTTTTATATTCAATTTTTGTATAAATAACATACCCCGCATAATACGTAGCTATTGTAGCTATTATGCTTGATATGACAATTAAAATAAACGTTATTACAAATTGTGATTTCAGAGGCTTTCTTTCCAACATATAAATACACCCTCTAAATATATATATATAATTTCGCATTACATTATTTTGTTAAATCGATAGCCGATACCCCATACCGTCGATATATACTCTGTATCGCAATCAAATTCAGCTATCTTTGCTCTTATGTTTTTCACATGCTCAGTCACAGTTGAAGAATCTCCTTCTGCGTCATATCCCCAAACCTTCTCATAAATCTGTTCTTTTGAAAACACCTGACCCGGATGCATTAAAAGCAGTTCTAAAATTTCAAATTCTCGTTTAGTAAGAGATATGATATTATCATTAATCTTAACCTGTCTTGATTTTAAATCAACCGACAGTCTGCCAAAGTTAATCAACACTCTCTTGTTTAAGTTATTAAGGAAGATAGCCCTTTTCTCTCTCCTTAAATGTGCATCTATTCTCGCGAGCAGTTCATTAAGGCTAAAAGGCTTTATTAAATAATCATCGCCTCCTAAGGCAAGGCTTTTTAGCTTATCGGTTTCCGACTGTTTTGCACTCAAAAATATGATCGGGCAAAGAACTGCATCTCTTATTTTTCTACAGACTTCATACCCATCAACGCCAGGCATCATAATGTCAAGAATAATGATGTCCGGCTGTTCTTGGGCTTTTCTAATACCGTTTTCACCGTCATATGCTGCTAATACAATATGACCTCTGCTCTCAAGAGAATCTTTTAATAGAATAACTAAGTCTTCCTCATCATCAATGATAAGAATCTTATTCATACTGATTAAGCCTCCCCTTTCATTTTTCTTTAATCAGATATTTTTCTACCCTCCCATCTTTTAAACCAAATCAAACCTCCAACCAGTAAACTAACAAAAAGTACTGCAGTTGGAATAAGACCCTTTATAGCTTGATCTGCGATAAAACCTGAAGATATGATTTCGGGTGGTAATTTCATGCCAGGCAAATATAATAAATATGCTCCTGCTAACCCTGCTAAACGAACTGGCCATGCCCACGGTACAAATTGCCAGATCTTATTGCCCAGACTTGTTGCCATCAAAGCAGCTATTAGAACACCACCGCCACCAATACCAATTGATGCACCCATTCCCCATGCGAAACTTATCCATAAATGGAATGCCAACAGTGGAAGGGTTCCTATCATAGCCATTATAGCTGCTATAATAAAAATCGGCCAGGATATATACATATTTAATATAAAGCTTAATCCTAATAATAGCACTAATACTGCAAGTAAAGTACTTGCCGATGCCAACAAAATAAGTATTGATAGTTTTCCAAGGTATAAATCCCTGCGCGGCAGTTTGCTTCCGAGAAAGCCGTTGCAACTACCGGCAAGTTCCTCCTGATGTATCATTAATCCTGATATTAAACCTGCACCAAATGGGATAACCAGTGCGGTCCATGCTTCAAAAAATACCTGAAATATTGAAATTTGAATGTCTATCATTATTGCCTTTAATGAAAAATACCATATAATAAGTGCTGCAAAAATCACAGGTGTTAAAAACGCAAGCCATCTTATAGGCGTGCGCTTTGTCTTAATCCATTCTGATATTAATATCTTCATCATCTTACCTCCCTTCTATTAAACCACACTGCTGTAATTATAGTAAAGATTATTAAGGCAGCAATTGCCAGAGCTACCCCTGCTGGTATTACTGAAGGACTGCTAAGGGGATTTGATGTCTCCAAGGGAACCCCATTTGGGTGTACGCCTATTATAGGACACATAAGCCTTGTCGCCCAACTCCATGGGACATATATCCAATAGTATTTAGGTGCCGCTATAATACCGGAAATGAGTCCAGCGAATCCCACAGCCATACTAAAAAACGTACCTTTCCATGTTGCTACCCATAACTGGAGTGGTATTACAGCTAGTGATGTGAGCCATATCGTAAACCCACCCGCAAAAATCTTTATCCATGGAATTTCTCTCCTTGCTACAATAAACCCTGAAATTATTATAAGGGCAATAAGAACAAATGTTGCAAGCATTATATGATATGCCATTAATACTATTTTACTTATCCAGATAATTAATGGTGAAATATTGTGAAGCCTCAAATTTCGGTAATTTCCCGCTTTT
Source organism: Anaerobranca gottschalkii DSM 13577 (assembly GCF_900111575.1). Classification (NCBI taxonomy): domain Bacteria; kingdom Bacillati; phylum Bacillota; class Clostridia; order Eubacteriales; family Proteinivoracaceae; genus Anaerobranca; species Anaerobranca gottschalkii. The sequence continues at coordinate 4,646 of NZ_FOIF01000059.1, forward strand.
TTTTCCTGCACTGCCACTAATGCAGCCAATAAAGCTATATTAAGTGGAATAAAAATTACCGGCCACCAGTTGTATACTTGGCAGAGAAGAAGCTGCCAAGGTGGTAGATAATTAGCAGGCATAAATATTTTTTGTAGTAATGCTATTATTATAAAAAACAGTGGTGCAAATAATATAATTTGTCTGGTAAAAGTCCTCCTATATTTAATGCTTTCAGACTTTATTACATTAATCATTTTTTAGCCCCCTTAACAACTTTCATGAATAATCCCTCAAGGTCTTCATCATGATTTATTTTACCCTGATGTTTAAGCTCACCATTGCTTATTATACCAATATGGTCAACAAGCTGTGACACTTCCGGCAATATATGGCTTGATAGAATTACCGTAATCCCTCTTTTAGGGAATGACCTGACTAATTTCCTCAGTTCCTGAATTCCTATAGGATCAAGGCCATTTGTAGGCTCATCAAGTATCAATAATTCTGGATATCCTAAGAGAGCAATTGCTATGCCAAGTCTTTGCTTCATACCCATTGAAAATTGTGAAGCAAGCTTTTTGCCGGTATCTTTAAGGTTTACTGTCTCAAGTACTTCGTAAATTCTTTCTTTTGGAAGTCCCATCAATTTTGTGTGAATCAGGAGGTTTTCAACTGCAGTTAGATTGCCATATAAAGCAGGGGATTCAATTAATGCTCCAATCCGTTCAAGGTGTTTTCTCTGCCATGTCTCACCAAAAACAATAATTTCACCTTTTGACGGATACAATAGTCCCGTAAGCATTTTTAATATAGTGGATTTTCCTGCTCCATTTGGACCAAGTAATCCGTAGATTGAACCCCTTGGGATTTTGAGTGAAACATCATTTACGGCAAGCTGCTTTCCATAGTATTTTTTCAGCCCTCTTGTTTCAAGTATCAAGTTTGACATTTAGCTCATCCTTTCATTACATTATTAATCTCTACTACGATTATTAATGTAACAGGCAATTATAAAGAATTTATAAAGTTGCTCTTACTAATCAAAAGAAAATAACCGCCATTCTTTCTTCATTGACTGGCGGTTATTTTCTGCTTGCATTTAACTCTTTTATTTAGTCCTTACTTTTATCAAAAATCTTTTTTATACAACTCAAGAGTTATCTTTATCCTTCAATTCATCAAATTGTCCCAAAACCTTTATTTATCAACCTTTCACCCTCTCCAGTTTTGCAACCGTCTCGATATGTGTTGATGGTATGGAATAGATAAATTGCTCAGTAAAATACACCAAAAAAGATGGTAAGTGTCTCCAAAAAATAACTTACAGTCATCCCAACTTATCATCGAAACAACTATGAGATACCAACACATCTCGGCTCTCTGTAAGAATTCCTCTTTTTTAAAAACTATAGATGGTAAATTGGGTACTTGTTACTGCTGGTATCATGGCACTTAGCTCAAATAATACAATACATATCGTCTTAAATATCGACTATCATTAGGTTCTGGATGGTAAATAGACTCGTAATACTCCCGTTTTTCATCAATACAAATACACAGTAATTTGCGATAACAACGACAAATCTCGGTTAAGAAGTCTTGGCGCACCCGAAGTCTAAAGCCAAGTGATAATTTCTCCCGTGTGTAACACTCATCCTGGTAGCCTTCCTGCCATGCCTCATACTTGGCAACAACTTCGCCATTTCTGAGAAGATTCAACCCTTCAAACGACAGATTGAATTCCTTTATGATGAAAGAGGTCAGAGTACACACATTTAAGTACCCCAAAAAAGTTAAAGGATTCTCGTGCTCGGCGATAATGGGGATACATTCGTCTGACTTTTCCAAGACTCTGTGTCCTCTACCAGATAGTTCTATCTGAGTCTGTTTAATTGTGACAGACATTGAGGAATTTGGGAGGATTCTCTCGGTCCATAATTCAAGTTCATCTAACCTATAGGATCCACCGTACACCTGTCGAGGGAGCAGAAATCCTTGCAGAGAGATCTCTTGTCTATATGGAACATTGTACGTTTCTTCCTGAGCCATTCTCCGCTTCTCAAATATTGTTATCCATTCTCCATCATCACCCTGGATTCTTGTATCTCCAATTTCCAGAGATTTGAACGCGTCCAGCTCGCTGAACCAGGCCTCTTTGTCATGGACATTAAGTGGCTCGATGTCTAGAGGGCGCGGCATTAAACCACGGAAAACATATTCCGGATCGGCAGGCTGGATTGTCTGCCAGAGCCAGTTAATCTGTTCTTTGCTCATCTTCAGCTTTATAGCCACTTCGTCCAGTATGCCCCAAAGAGTCTCTGTAACAAGTTCCTGAAATTCGGTTGTAATCCAGACAACAGGCCAGCCCTGCGGATGTACATGGCCGTACCAGTCATCTTTTACACGGTCTCTCTCATCATCTATCGACCATTTTTGGGCAATCAGTCGTTCTTCAATGGCAGCCACAAGATTCCCCGGAGGTACTTGAAGAATTTTCTCCATCAACTCTACCTGCTTGGAAAAACCAAACAGGGTGTTTCGTTTTAGAAAATGCTTGAATTCAGGAGTAGAACAAGACGGAAGTATATATGACGAATAATATATGGCATCTGAGTAATTCTTATCTATACGCTGGACAGAACTGTTAACGGAAGCTTCAAGAGGAGAAGCTTCGTCCACACGGCGAAGAATACGCAGAACTGTTTGACGGCAGAAAAAGTCCTCCCTCTCAAGAATTTGGGCGAATACCTGCTGGTGCGGCACCAAGAGCTGGGGACAATGGGTAGCAAGACAGTAAAATACCGTCAGCAAACGACGCAGAATCCTTCCGGAAGCTGATACCATCCTGGTAATAAGCACAGGTATTGCCTCATCGGGTCTGGCAATCGCCAACTTCGTCACTGCCTTGATCAATCTCTCGCCGTGTTCAATCTCAGAAGTCGACAACTCGTCCACAACAAAATTAAGAATGAGCTGGTTGGCATCGGCGGACGGTTCCTTGTACTCTTTCAGCCATGCATAGTTATCATTCTTAGGCAATTGCGCAAACATGCTTTCACAATGCGTCAGGAAGTCATTGAATACATCCTCAAGTATTTGAGGTTCATCCAGCACATCCAGTCCAGAAGCCGCAATAGGCGGTGTATCATAGCCACCACCGGAACCGCAAGTTGATTCATAGCATTCCTTTAGGACAAACTTCTTCGCAGTTTGTCTGTCCCTTGCCGCTGCTGCCGCCAGATATTTTCTGTTATCTCGCCAACGGGACCAGCTTCCATAGCAAGCGTATGCTATCCCGAAGCACGATATGGCGTTAGCATGATCTCCGAATTCCACAAAACGTTCAGCTAATTGTTCAATTACAGTTGCATCCTGCCAGCGACCTTCAGACTCAGCATATTCCTTGATCGATATGAGGTCTTCTAATGACTTGGCATTCGTTATGTGATGTCTTAAAGAGGTATTTACTAGATCCCGTTCGTAAAAATGCTCATTCTGGTTCTTCAGCTTGTCAAGCGTCTTCAGAAACTCAGTAAATGATACCCGACATTTCTCAGCTATGCCTTCAATGGTTATGATATCACCATCCAGTTTGAACTCTGATGGCGGCTTAGCCCATGAGTCAGCATTGTCATTCTTAACATTAGTGCTACCAGGGATGCCGAGCTCTTTCTTCAGGTCTTCGGGCCAGTGCCTAGGTGTGATCTCCGTTAGTATGAAGCGTCGGAAGCGGTTTTCGAATTCATTGTAGATTTCTACTGAACAGGATTCGTGCACCAAATCAACGATGTGCTGCCTGGTTTCCATAATTTGATTACAATGCCTACCATCTTCGCTAAAGTGATTGGCAAAGAGCTCCGTGAGACACCAGAGGTACTCGGGGTCGCCCTCTTCCATACTAAGAATGTATTCCTCAAGGCAATCCTGCATCTTCCATCTTGCTATAGACCGTGAGAAATGAGTTAGCAAATCAAACGCGGCCTGCCGATTGACTTTTAAAACGGCCGCGAAAGCTTTCTGGGGAAACCACTTGGTCTCCCTGCCATCCGTAAGATGTGGCATCCAGTCCACCATTGACAGCACGCGAGCACACCGTTCAAGTGCCAACTTAGGCTGACGCTGATTGACGAGATTAAGGATGTCGATCAAGTGTAAAAGGGTGATATCCTTGTGATACCCATATATTTGCGATGAGCGTATGCCATAGCGGAGCCACTTTTCGGCATCATCACGCATACCACACTTAGCCATAATCGCTGAAAGCCAAATGAAATGATCCGAACGGGAACCACCTTTAAGCAGGGTTGACTTCTCATAGGTTTCGGCACAACTTCTCAAAATTGGAGCGAGCCTAGTGCCCACTTGCGGAATTCTCGCAAGGGTTTCCCAAATCCGAAGCTCAAAACCATAATCTTGACGGGATTCCCCTATTCCGAAATGTGTGTTCCATAGTATAGAGTCACGAAGGGAATCCAAGCCCATGACCCATTCACTCAGACGCTCTGGAAAGTACTTCTGTACCTGCTCAGTAAGAAGGCCGATAGACAACAGCAGTACTTCTCTAATTAGCTCAATCGACTCGAAAATTCTTTCGCCTTCTCCTTGTTCAGCCTGTACAAGTATGTTGATACTGTTATTGTCAATTAAAATTCCCCAAAAAAGGGAAGAATTTTTCCCCACCTAGATAAAAAATAATAAGCTATTTCTTTATCTAACTTCACTAAGTTTTGCTTCCTGTTCTTTCATCCTGTAACTACCACCATTGATAACTATGAAATGGCAGTGATGTATGAATCGGTCAAGGATAGCTGTTGCAAGGACAGGATCATAAAATATATTACCCCATTCTTCAAACACCTTATTTGAAGTTATTATAGTAGAACCATCTTCATATCTTTTTGATATAACTTCATAGAAATCATCTACACTGTTTTGATTAAGTTTTTTTAGACCTAGTTCATCAAGTATTAGCAAATCAGGACTTATATAGTGTTTTAATCTTTGTTTAAAAGAGTTATCTGCCCTTGAGAGATTAAGATCTTCTAGCATTGCATTAACAGTTGTAAAAAGAACATTGTATCCTTGGGATATTGCTTTAACTCCTAATGATATTGAAAGATGAGTCTTGCCTGTCCCAGGTGGCCCTATAAAAGCTATATTCTCTTTCTTTCTAACAAATTCACAGGTTCCAAGACTATATATTAGTTTTTTATTTAAGTTAGGTTGGAAATTAAAGTTATACTCTTCTATTGTTTTATATTGTGGGAATTTGGCCCTTTGTAACCTTTTATTTGTCCCATTATCCCTCCTATTAGCCATTTCATCACTCAATAGTAATTCAAAGAATTCTATGTACGATAATTGGTCTTTTATGGCCTGTTCATTCCTTGTTTCAAAGGTTTTGATTATACCTGATAGTTTTAGTTGCTTTAACTTGCTTAAGATTACATCATTCATTTATTTCACCTCCCTCCAAGTAGTTTTGCATAACTTGATAGTGGTCTTGCAAGGGAGGTTTCATTGGTATTTAAGTATGTTTCATTGTTATCTACTGGTAAAAACTCAATCCCTTTTTCACAGATATTTTTAACAGCTCTGTATTTTAATGCACCATAAGTATATGCTCTATGGCAGGCATTATCAATAGTTTTATCATCATAGTATTTTCTTAG
>NZ_FOIF01000060.1 GCF_900111575.1 Anaerobranca gottschalkii DSM 13577
AAAATTTGTTCTAATTTAACTAGCTCCCTTTCTGTATAAAACCTCCCTTTTCTGTTCCTTCGGGGGATTAGCAGATGAATTTTTTCATAATATCGCAACGTATCTACAGAAACACCGTATTTTTTTGCAACTTCCCCAATTAACATCAATTTCACCTCCTTAGAATTAGTATAAACCCTGAAGTTAACTCTAGGTCAATAGATTTTTAAAATTGTGGTTATAAAAAAACACCCTTATAAGGGTGCTACTTCTAACTGCTCAATATTTTTATTTGTTCTTCTATTACATAGGGTGGATAGGGTTTACTAAAATAATATCCTTGACATTCATCACAACCTATAGATTTTAGAAAATAGAGTTGTTCTTTACTTTCTATCCCTTCGGCTACAACTTTAATCCCTAATGCTTGGGCCAGCTGAACAACGGCTTTCACTATAATCTCATTTTCTGTCCTTTCTCCAATATATTTAATGAAATCTCTATCTAATTTAACTACATCTATAGGTAAGTTAATCAGATAAGTTAAGGAAGAATAACCGGTACCAAAATCATCTAAGGCAATAGAAATGCCTTTTTCCCTAAGTTTTTTAATGATTTCTGTCCCCAATTCTATATTTTTTAAAAATGTTGTTTCAGTAATCTCAAGTTGAATCTCAGCGGGATTTGTTTGAGTTTGGTCTAGTATTTTTTGAATTTCATCGGCTAAATCTGGATATTCAAAGGATTTACAGGAAAAATTGATAGATAATTTCAATGGATAAGGACTATTGGCATCCCACTGTTTTTTCTGTAAACATGCTGTTTTCAATACCCATAAGTTTATTTGGTGTATCAAACCAGTATTTTCTGCTATAGGGATGAACTCTACCGGTGAAATTAGCCCTTTTTGAGGGTGCTGCCAACGGATTAGGGCCTCTAACCCTGTAATCACTTCATTTTTCAAATCCATAATCGGTTGATAATGTAAAACAAATTCCCCTTTGTTTAAAGCATTATGTAACTGATTAGCCAATTCCATAGTTGCTACCCGCTTTTCTTGCATTTCATTGGAGTAAATGAATACCTTATTCCTTCCCCCTTCTTTAGCCATGTACATTGAAGAGTCGGCATTTTTATACAAGGTTTCAAAGGTTTTACCATGTTGGGGATAGAGGGCAATTCCTGCACTTATTGAAATAAAGTATTCTTTATCTTGATAAACCCAAGGCTTTTTCAGCTTTTCTAAAATCCCATTTATATGACCTAATAGACCTTCTTTTATTCCATTTTCATAAACAACCAAAACAAATTCATCTCCCCCTAACCTACCTACTAAGTGGGGGTATTTTAATTCGTCCCTCAAAGCCTTAGCAATATGCCTTAGAAGCTGATCCCCGGCACTATGACCTAAAGTATCATTGATGTTTTTAAAGTTATCAATATCAATGTAGACAAGGGCGAATTTTTTATTTTGCTCTAGTTTAATATTCATATTTACTTCTTGCTCAATATAGAGTTTATTTGGTAAAGCTGTAATTATATCAGTATAAGCAAGTATATCTAACTTTTCTTTAATCTTTGCTAATTCTTTATGGGTTTTCCTTAATTCCTCCAAAGAATTTTCCATTTTTTTTGAGCTATCGGCAACTAATTTTAATTGCTTACCGATTATAAAATATAAGAAAACTGTCGTAACTATTACAAAAAAAGTTCCTTTATAGTTTTGTAAAACTCTATACATCGTAATGTCGTTACTTAAGAGATATAAAATTTTATCCGAAACTAAAATCCAAACTATACCAATAATTCCATATAGGAAAGTTATTCTTAAGGCAATCTTTTGATATATCCTTTCCCCTGTACTAACCCTTTTTGCCAACTTTTTCATTCTACTACCACCATTTCTACAATTATATACATAATTCTACATAATTCGCCCTTTTTTTGCAATCAATATTCAAATTAACATTCTAGTACTTTTGTCCTAACAAGTAGTGGAAGCTGTTCATAGTATAAGAATACTGTCGTTATTTATCATTTCCTGGGGAATATTAGAAAGTAGATAAGCGGACATAATCCCTTTTTCGCAATTCATGGATGAAAAATCCCCAAACTATCATGGCAATGGTAAATAAAATAATGGATCCGATGGTTAAGGAATTGGTGATAGAATTCCCGATTACTGTAAAAACGATTAGTTTTGGAGTAATACCCATCAATGATGCTAACAGGTAACGATGATAATAATTACCACTTGCCCCTAACATCAAACTAACTAATTCAATACCAAAGGGTATCATCCTCAAGAAAAAGGTTATGATAAAATCATTCTGTTGATTAAGTTCTATCCCTTTTTTTACTTTAGCACTTTTATCCATGATCTTTTCTACAAAATTTTTACCTAAAAATCTCCCGTAAAAAAATGTTAAAGTTATTTCTAAAGTTATTCCTAGTAAATTAATAGCTATAGCTAGATGTAATGGGAAAAACATCCCTACCGAAATATACAATACCGGGATTGGTATAAAAAAAATAACTGATTTTATTGTATATAAAGATAAAGCTATTATTACCCTTTTGTAGATATTTTCCGAGCCGCTGATAATTTCTTTAACATCAATTTCTCCTAGGTCCCGCCAGGTAAAAAAGATTATTAGTAACCCTAGGATAAAAATTGTTAGTCGTAATAAATTGTATTTTTTTATCATATTATCACCTAATTCAAAGTTTTAATATATATTTATTTAAACCAAGGATTTTATATCCATAATTTTACCTTAAATAACCCCTAAGGTAAAGAAAAAGTATCCCCATTTTTGAGGGATACTTTTTTACAAAATAACGGCTTCTTTTAAGTCCCATTTTTGGCCTTTGACAATCTCGACCTTACCACCTTTAGAATAAACACCAAAATTTGTAGAATTTTTATTTGGGAAAATCCTTACAGTAAAGGTTTCTTCCCCTTCATTTAGGAATATTTCTAGAGAAGATGTATCTATATAAATTGTAATTTTTATATTGTTTACATCCTTTAAGGTTACTGCCCTTTGTCCTTTTCCCCATAGACCACTTTTCTCCCTATCTAATATTACTTTACTAGATTGTGTGTCAATTGTAAGTTTTGTATACTGTTTTTTCCCTTCATCACTGCGGATGAATAATCCAAACTCATCGGAATCAATATTGACTATTTCTAATTGTATTTCTACCCTCTCACCACTAAATTCCTTTATAAAGGCCCATGAATCCTGAATAATCTTTTTTTCTAATTTATATTCCTTTACCCTTAACCTTTCTAATTCCCCTATTGGTTTTTGACAAAGTTTTTCACCTTTTAAATACAATTCTCTAGGAATAGTTAAACAATGGATCCAGTTTTCCTTTAAGGTAGGCTGATCCTCTTCTTCTGGCATGCCCATCCAAGCCCAAAGAATTCTCCTGCCATCAGGGCTTAAAAAAGTCTGGGGTGCGTAAAATTCAAAACCCCTATCTAGTTCTATAAATTCTTTACCGTGAAATTTCCCGTTATTATAATCTAATTTCCCTATCATGTAGCCACATTGATAGCGGTTATTATATAAATCACCTTGAGGCTCTAATCCTTGGGGACAAAAGAGTAAAATATCTTTGTCATCTAAAGAGAATAAATCGGGACATTCCCACATATACCCTAAACTTTCTTTAGACACTTCCCCTACAAAACTCCAATTATAGGGATCATTTCCCTTATACAAAACTGCTGTACCAGTTAAATCTTCCCTTTGCGCCCCTATAATCATATACCACATACCATCTTTTTGCCAAACTTTTGGGTCTCGGAAATGGGCGGTATATCCTGGGGGAAAATTGTTTATCAATGGATTTTTGCCGTACTTAACAAAGTTATCCCCATCTTCTGATATGGCTAGACATTGATAAGTTTCCCTTTCTCCATCGGTAGTCTTAACATTTCCCGTATAAAAGGCCAATAATTTTTCTCCGTACTGAATAGCGGAACCAGAATAGCAGCCATTTTTATCATAGTAGTCCACAGGGGCTAACACTGAGGGATGGCCGTACCAGAAAACCATATCCTTACTGGAAAAGTGTCCCCAATGGACTTCTTTACCCAAAGGAAATTTTTTATTCCATTGGTAAAAAACATGGTACCTTCCTTTAAAATGTGATAGTCCATTAGGATCATTCATAAACCCATAAGGAGGAGATAAGTGGTAACTTTGTCTATAGCTTTTCATTAACTATCCTTCCTAACTAATTTTAGTACTTCTTTACCAGCTTGAGTATTTTTTTCACTATAGATTCTTTCTACTGAGAAATCATTGCTATTTGTTATAACAACTGGAGTTATGACAGAAGGGACTTTATCTTTAATCTTTTCTAAATCCACTTGAATTAGAGGTGTTCCCACTTTAACCTCATCACCATTTTTTACTAAAAGCTTAAATCCTTCTCCATTGAGTTTTACAGTATCAATTCCAAAATGGATCAAAACTTCTGCACCAAAGGAGTTTATAGCTACAGCATGGCCTGTTTCAAAAGCCATCATAACTTTTCCATCTACTGGAGAATAAACATTTCCATCAATAGGGTTAATAGCAAAACCTTCTCCTAAAATTCCTTCAGCAAAGGTTTTATCAGGAACCTGTTGTAAATCTAAAATTTCACCGTTAATTGGAGAGCTAACAAAAATCTCTTTAGATCCATTTTTAATCTCCTTTGGGTTATTATTACCATTTTCTATACTTAAACTCTTATTTGTTTCATTATTATTTTCTACTCCTTCATCTTGAAAACCTAAAATATTTACAGCAATAAAGGCACCGAAAAAGGCGATTATCATACCGATAATATAATGGATCATTGTTTGGGGTGTAACTATTGCTGTTCCTGGGATACCGGTAAGTCCTACTGCAGTCATTCCTACATTAGTTAAAACTACGTATCCTCCACCTAAAGCTCCCCCTATAGCTGCACCTATAAAAGGTCTTTTTAACCTTAAATTAACTCCAAAAATCGCTGCTTCTGTTATACCTAATAAACATGATGTCGCTGCGGGAATTGCTATTTGTTTAATCTTTTGATTTTTTGTTTTAAAATAGACCGCAAAGGCTGCTCCCCCTTGAGCCACATTAGCCATAGCCCAAATTGGTAATAGGAAGTTTACTCCAATTGAAGGATTAGCTAATAATCCCATTTCTACGGCATGGAAACTGTGGTGAATTCCTGTAATTACTATAGTTGAATATAAACCACCGAAGATTAAACCTGCTATTGGCCCTGCAATGTTATATAAGCTTTGTAAACTTTCTGAGATTAAATCACCAATAATTCTACCACCAGGTCCAATTACAATTAAGGATAGAAATGCCGTTGTTAATAAAGTTAAAAATGGTGTTAAAATGATATCTAGGATGTTAGGTACAATTTTTCTAAAAAATCTTTCCACATGGGCCATTGCCCAAACGGCGATTAAAATTGGCAGTACAGTACCTTGATAACCAACTAAACCTATCTCTAATCCAAAGAAATCTAAGGTGTTTTCGATTCCACCACCGATAGTCCAAGCATTTTGTAAGGCAGGGTGAATCAAAATTCCACCTAAAGCTGCTGCCACAAATGGATTAGTACCAAATTCCTTTGCAGCACTAAAAGCGATTAGTATAGGTAGAAAAACGAAGGCGGCATTAGAGAACATATCTAGTATAAAGACTAAACTACTATCTGGAGACACCCAACCAAAGGTTCCAATCATTCCTAAAGTACCCATTAGAAGACCACTGGCTACTATAGCTGGAATTATTGGAACAAAGATGTTAGATAAAACCCTGGCAAATCTTTGAAATGGATCTACCTTTTCCATTGCTGCCTTTTTAGTATGGGTTAAATCACTTTCTTTTAAACCTGATATTTCTATTAGTTCTTTATATACCTTATTTACTTTTCCTTGACCAATAATAATTTGTAATTGTCCAGAATTTATAAAAGCAGCTTCTACCATTTCTAAGTTTTCTAGTTCCTTTAACTTGATTTTCCCGTCATCCTTTGCCACGACCCTCAAACGGGTGGCACAATGAGTTACACTTTGGATATTTTCTTTTCCACCAACAAACTCTAGAACTTGCTGAGCAGTTTCTCTGTAATTCATTGTTTTTCCTCCTTTTAATTGTTTTTAAATATAAAAACTCAACCTAAGATAGTCGTAACAAATAGTTACAACTATTCCTTAAGTTGAGTTTTGCCTGCTTTACCAGTAACAACCTCAATTTTCTCTTTTAGATTCATCGATTACCCTTTGTAAATGTAAGCAAAGATAAACTATTTCATCTTTACCAAGTAAATAATCATAGTTTTTTTCAACATATTCTTTAATTTTTAAAGCACAGGAAAAGGCTTGACTGTAATTTTCTCTCATCATTTCATAAAAAGGTGTTTCACTTACAGATGCAGTTTTTTTACTTATAACCCTTTGAGCGAAAAACCTAATATGGGTTACTAACCTATCATAATACAGGGATCCGGTGTTAAGCTCTACTTTTAAATAATATTTAATTAGATTTAATAATTCTTGGACCATATTTGTGATATCTATGGTATTAGTCATACTTTCGCCCATAGTGGCATTAATTATGTGAAGGGCTATAAAACCAGCTTCATCTTCAGGCATTTGGATATTAAATTTCTCTTCAATAAGTTTTAATGCCCAAAGGCCTATTTGAAATTCCTTATTATAAAGTTTTTTGATTTCCCACAAGAGGTAGTTTTTGATCTGATAACCCTTTGAAAAACGGTTAATAGCAAAGGCTAAGTGATCAGCTAATGCTAAATGGATGTTATTTTCAAGTTGCCTCCCTAGTTTTTCTTCACTGTAAGATATTATCTTTTCTGAGATTTCCACAACTTCTTGGGGAATGTTTTCTAACATCTGTTGAAATTTACTGCTTTCTGATCCATCCTTCAAAGTAAAGATTTTTTCAATTTTATCCTTTTCAACCAAATCACCCTTTGATTTTCCAAAGGCTAAACCTTTTCCCATCACTACTACTTCTTGACCTGTTTCTTCTGATACGGATATTATGACATTGTTGTTTAAAACCTTTGAGATTCGCATAACATCCCTCCCTGTATAAAAAAACCTAAACTAATCCCCATAGGAGATTAATTTAGGTTTTGCCTGCATTACCAGTAACAATCCTAGTATTCACCTATTTACATGGTAATATACATCAAAACCTTTGTCAAGATGGAATTTCTACCTTTATAAGGAAATTACATCTAATGCAGTCATCGCCCCTAATTTGGTACATACAAGGGCAGCTACTTTATTGGCCTTTGCTGCTTTTTCCTTTAGTTTTTCAAAATTTCCAGTGATTCCTTTTAAATTCTCTTCCTCTACTAACTGAGATAAAAAAGCCCCTACAAAAGCATCCCCTGCACCTGTAGTATCAACAGGGTTAATTTTAATACTAGGAACCAACATTCTCTTTTGTGGTGTAGCTAAATAAGTCCCTTTACTTCCTAAAGTTATGGCAGATAGTGAATTATAGTCCTTATACATTTTGTCTAAAGCTTTATCTAAATTATTCTCTCCATATATCATAAAAAGTTCATCTTGAGATAATTTTACGAAGTGAACCTGGCTTATATATTCCTTAGCTAGTTCTATAAATTCTCCTTCTCTCCCCTTCCATAAATCACCCCGATAATTTGGGTCAAAGGAAAGGAAAACATCGTTATCTAAAGCCAATTTTAAACTTTCTTCATAGGCCTTTTTTAGATTTCCTCCTAGTAAAGCAGTAGCTGAACCTAAGTGTAAAATTTTACAATTGCTGAACCTTTCTTCAAATCCCTTTATTTCATATTGTTCATCGGCACCTCTGACAAAAACAAAATCCCGCTCTCCATCATCCATTATAGATACAAAGGCCATGGTTGTATTCCCTTTTTTTGTTATCATGGTTGTATCTACTCCATGATGATTAAGAGATTCAATCAAAAAGTCACCAAAGGGATCATTACCAACACAGCCAGCAAAACTTCCTTTTACTCCAAGACGGGAAGCCGTTGCCGCTACATTAGCAGGTGCTCCTCCAGCCCTTTTAACAAAATTTTCTCCTCCCTTTAAGTCTAACCCAGTATCTTCACATATGAAATCTATGAGTAGTTCACCAAGGCAAATTATTTCTTTTGTCATTTTCTTCCCTCCAATCCTTTTAATTAAATTCTATAATATTTAGTGGAGAAAATCAAAACCCTAAACTTATTTAATCTTAAGAAGTTTAGGGTTTATTTATGTATAATAATTTTCTACTTTATATTTTAAAAATATTGATCAACTTATCTAACGTCAAAGTTTTTTCGGAAATATCTTTACTTGCAATAGCTACTTTTTCAAAAACTGCTGATTGTTCTTCAATAGAAGCGGTAACTTGCTGTACAGCAGCAGAGTTGGATTCCGCTATACTCGATAAATTGTTTAGGGTATTTAAAATTTCTTCTTTCATATTATTTATAACCGATGAAGTATTATTAAGCTTGTTTATATTTTTTTTTGATATCTCAATAGCCTCTTTTATCATTATAAATTTATTTTTACTCATATTTACTTTTTCAGCTTGCTTTTTAGATAAAATGGCAACTTCATCCATAGTTTCTACTGCATTTTTTGAATTATTCTGAAGTTGCTCCACTATTTCATCTATAATTTTTGTAGATGCTGAAGATTGTTCCGCTAATTTCCTTATTTCTTCAGCTACTACTGCAAATCCTCTTCCTTGCTCCCCTGCCCTAGCAGCTTCAATTGCAGCATTAAGGGCTAAAAGATTAGTTTGATTGGCTATAGAGTCAATAAGTTCACTAGCTTCACTAATTTTTTTTACACTTTCATCTGTCAACAATGTTTCTTTTTGGATTTTTTCAATAGCAATAATATTTTGTTCTGTTATATTTGTGAGCTCTTTCATTTCCAATAATCCATCATCAACTAGCCTAACTACTTTTTGTGACGATTGATTAAGGCCTTCCATTAAATTTTGATTTTCTCCAATTTTTCTACCTAATTCTTCTCCTTTTTTATATCCTTCTTCTACACTTTTAACCTGTTCATTAGCCCCGATAGACACCTCTTCAATTGCCTTTGTTATTTCATAAGAGCTAGTATTTAAACCTTCTAGTACAGAGTTAATATTACTAGTATTTTTATTAGTTATTGAACTAATTTCTTTTATCTCTTTAATTAATTTATTCAACTGCTCTATAGTACTATTGGTAGCTTGAGCTAGTATAGCAAATTCATCTTTTCCTTTAATTTGTACTAATCTTGATATATCTCCCTCCCCAACTTTTTGTAAGTGTTCCATATGTTTTTTAAGCGGATTAATAAATAATTTTCTCATGGTGAAAATAATTATAAAATTAACTACGATAATATTAATTAATGTGTTAATATATGCACTGCTTTCTGTATAATTTATCCCTATACCGCTGAGAAAAATGCTAATTCTTTGAGCTATTGGAGCACTAATTAAAAAAGTCGCTGTAATTATTAGTATTAATTTAAAAGTTATACTGTTTTTGAGATTTAAATTTAATAAATTCCACTTACTGATTCTCTTTCCTTTATTCAAGGGCAACACATCCTTTCAAAAATTAAATTAGCTTTAGATTACTATTGTAAAAGTTTATTTTTTTATTAAATTATTCTTCACATCTTTTAAAATACCTTTATAACTGCTCATTTTTGTTGCTAAAGTACTAAATTTTAAAGTTAATGTTAATACAAGATTTAATAAAGAAGGAATTTTGCTAAATATCTCGAATAAGGTTATTAGTTTTATTACAATCAATAAAAATAACCAAATATTTTAATAAAACTATTCATCAGTCAACTTAGCCTAAGCTATGTTTACTCTGATTGGGTGTAACCCCACACCCTCTATCCCCTCCGAAAATACATTTGGGAATACTTTTTTCATTATTTGATATGCTCCATTTAAATCTGCATTTATTAAAGTGCCATTATTAGACCTAAATAGACCTCTATGGATTCGTCTTGATTTGTTGTAGTTTTCTTTTATAGGCAATTCATTATCTAAAAATGATGTTCCACTTGTATAACTCTCGTCTACAAGTATTACTTTTATTCCTACATTTTCTGCTTTATACATTACCTTTTTTATAAATTCTTGATGTGGTATTCCTACAAATGATTGATTAACTTTTTTATTCATTTTACTTTCCCGTTTCCAGTC
>NZ_FOIF01000061.1 GCF_900111575.1 Anaerobranca gottschalkii DSM 13577
CGTTCAACTTTATCTTCAACAATTTTTCTATCAATCAATTCAAAATAAGTTCTCATCATCTCCAGTATAAAATTATCTGTTAGCTCTTTTAAATTTGTTTCTATTTCCTCCATTATTCGAGTTTCATCTTCTGAAAAAAATTCTAAAACTTTATTGATGAATTCTTCGCATTTTTGTTGTATAATTATATTCACAAGAGACCCTCCTTTTTGATTGTTTTGTTTTGTCAATTTTTATTTTACCAAAAAGAGTGGTCTCTTGTGTTTTTTTATTTGTATTTTTCCTACAACAATTTTACACTATGTGGGTAATTAAAAGATACTATTCTATTTTCACTAATTTCCTCTTATTGAATTCCATAATTCTATTAAAAAAGTGCGAATGGTTTCTCCAATACGACTAGCAAACTTCATCAAAAAACTTATTATTAAAAAAAATAATAAGAAAATGATTGTTAGTTGAAAAATGTCTTTCATTTGATTTCCTCCTCGTATAATAACCTTATCTATCTTTTAAAACCTTTGACAACACTTTAATTTAGCACATCACAAAAAATCTTGTTAAAGCAGTAGTCTGTTATGGATACACCTTGATGTTAGTATATAGTACTTTTAGTATAGAGAAATAGACACAGGTGTTACTGGAGGAATAGGGTCATTGTTATTAGGAATATACGAATTATTCCAGTTTATAATTGAGTTTACAGGAGTATCACCAATCTTAACTCGTGCAAATTTTACATCAAACCAAGTTGTAAATGTATAATCAGCAGTGAGTTTGAGGATTGAATTTGTATTTCCTGGATTAATTACACTTAATGTTTGTTGCCTTACTTGCGTTACACTAGATGTAAATCCAACGACATTGTTACTTACCTGTATATTTGAACTATATGCTTCACCTGTCCAATACTTAACTCTATAAGGATTACTATAATATTGAGCACTTGCACTATAATGATAGCTTATTGATCCTAATGTAGAAAAGCGATGAACAGTTGCAGTACCATAAAATGGTGAAGATATAATTTTTAAATTATCATCTGAATTAATAATATTATCAATATAAAGTTCTTCAATAATATTTATTTCTTTAGGTATTTTTTTAAATTCTTCTAAAGCTTTTTCTAATTGTTTAACTGTTATGTATGATCCATCATCTGTAAAAGAATCATTTTCTATTAAACTATCTTCTTTTAAACCTAAATAAGTTAGAACATCTTTAATATTTTCCTCTGTGATTATAGTGTCTGAAGAAATATTGCTTTGATTTGCAAACACAAACCCGTTTGGTATAAATAAAATTATCGTCACTACTAATATTGTTAAAAAGATAAAACTATTTTTCATAAAACTTATCCCCTCCACTTTTTTAAAAAGTATAGCAAACTTTTGATAGAAAGTAAATACTTTTTCGATTATTATCATAATTGCGAGAGAGATATTTTCAAAAATTCAGTTGAATAAATTTGTTTAACATTTTTTAAAAAAGATATTTAATTAGCCAAAATAAAAGTTCTGCAAAAAATATCCTCTTAGCTGACCGGTAATATTTGATAATGCACTTTTTGCAGGTAATTGTGCTATACATTTACTTTGAATACTAGCTTCAGCCAATTCGTTATCTGAGGGTGTATTATTACTAGGTTTTAAAAACAATCCTTATTTACCGTCCTCTCACACACCGTACGTACCGTTCGGTATACGGCGGTTCATTAAGTTACTGATTGTAAGTAGAGGCAGATAAGCTTTAATACTCTTTTATCCTTGACTCATTTAGATACCCTATGCATCAGTATGTCGTGGTTTACCTTATCGAAGAATTTCTCCAGGTCCATAATCTAGTATGACCTCTGCTGACTTCTCAAGGTTTAGCCATACATCACTGCATTGGTTGTTATTTCAAAGTTCATCTCTATAACTTATCCTTGAGACCTCCCCAGGTAAGTACGTTCACCTTCATCCCATATATCTGCCACATTTACTACGTTGAATTCAGATAGTGTTGGACTTCATCTTGTTATGCAGACTCGTCCATCCTAGGTAGCCTTATATGTGGTTCGTGTTCCTCAGACCGGGATTTTGCCTAGGGCTTCCTTCATATTCCACCTCACGATGGACACCCTTGCCTTCGGCTAGTGGTTCCCACTACCAAACCCACAGCGGACTTTCACCGCCAAGTTAACGCACATGCTGGGCGCACAAAAAAGAAGAAAGGCCAAAAACCTTTCTTCCTTCTATAACCACTCTTCTTTTAAAATTTCTCCTGTTATACCTACAACTACTTCTTTTATTGGTACCTTTCTACTTGCCCTTGCTAAACCCTCTTTAGCTAAAGCTAATAAGCCTCCACAACAAGGTACTTCCATCCTAACTACAATTAGCATATTGATTTTTGCTTCATCTATCATAGCTTTAATTTTTTCTACATAAATTTCTTTTCCATCATCTAATTTAGGACAAGCGATTGCCAGTGCTTTTCCTTTTAAATAATCTCTATGGAAGTTACCCATAGCAAAGGCAACACAATCGGCGGCTAATACCACATCTGCTCCTTTGAAATATGATGCATGGGGTGATACTAAATGGAGCTGAACCGGCCATTGCCTTAATTCAGAAGGCTGATCTCCTACTTTTGTTTCCTTTTCAGTTACTTCATTTCTCCTTAGATCCATCATCCTAGAGCCAGGACATCCTCCGCCATGATGTTGATGAAATTCCACTTTGTCATCCTCCTTATCTTCTTCTAAAGGGTTTTCCATCCCAATTTCCTTGAGATATTCTACTGCTTGATTGTAATACTCTATTTGATTATGGTCTAACATATGTTTTAAGTGAATTTTGATAGTGTTTTTCCCTGCAGGAACGATGTTTTCCTCCATTGTCTTTCTTTCATCATAAGGCTCTGCTTCCCTTTCTTCAAAACTAATAGCTCCCATAGGACAATGGCCTATACAAGCTCCTAGCCCATCACAGAAAAGATCACTAATTAACCTAGCTTTACCATCAACTATTTGTAATGCACCTTCAGCACAGTTAGGAACACATAAACCACAACCATTACATAAATTTTCATCTATTTTGATAATCTGCCTTTTCATTTTATTCCCTCCTCTTCTTTCTAAGTTAATTATATTGCACCCTTTGATTAAATGATATGACATTAATCACAAACAAAAAAAAGAAGAAGAAAGAATATTAATTTACCATAAAAATTTCTTGGTATCTTTCTTCTGAACCCCTTATTTTCTTTTCTATATCTATTATTTCTACTTTCTCCCTATCTAAGAGTTTTACTATATTATTTAATATCATCCCATTAGGGACAATTTCTAATTTATTGTTTATTATTCTAATTTTTTCAATATGTTCTTCTAAAACTTTTTTAGCCATTTCTAGCTCATTAACAGTTAAAATATAGCTAGTTTCTTCATATTGGGAAATATCTTCCTCTATGAGTTTTCCCTCTTTTAAAAATAAAATTTGTGAAGTTACCCTGTCAATCTCTCCTAGGTTATGGGATGAAAGTAAGATAGTCGTTCCGTTAGAATAAATATCTAGCAATAAATTCCTAACTTTTATTGCACTGGTTGGGTCTAGACCATTGAGAGGTTCATCTAAAATCAATAATTTAGGGTTGTTTACTATAGCCATAGTCAACAATAGGTGTTGTTTCATGCCCAGGGAATATTTCCCTACTTTTTTATGAATGTATGACGTTATTCCTATCCTCTCAGCAGTTTCTAAAATTTCCTTTTTCGGTATTTTTTGTACATCACCTATAAATTGCAAATGATCATATCCAGTAAGGTAGTCATATAAAACAGAATTATCCTGCATAAAAGAAACCTCTTTGAATATCTTGGGGTTTTTATTACTTTTCCCAAGAATCTCAACTTCCCCTGAGTCAGGTGAAATTAAATTAGTTATTATATTTAACAAAGTGGATTTTCCTGAACCATTAGGGCCAACTAAAGCAAAAATCTGCGGTTTTTCTATCTTAAAGGTAATTCCCTTTAAAACCTGCTGTTTACCATATGCTTTTTTAACATCCTTTACTGAAAGAATCATTTTTTTCCCTCCTTCCCAAAAGTCTTAACCAACCTTTTACGTTACAATTATTCTTAATATAGATACAACCATATCCAACTAACAAAAAAAACATCGTAAATAATAACAATACCATAATCCCTGTTACAAAGTTAATCTTAGGATTATTTAAAACAGCACCGATTTCACCATTAACTATTTTAGGGATGTTGAAATAAGTAGTAGGGGAATAAAATTTCCTATCTAGTGGCTTTTGTTCAGCTTGCCAAAATGCTACTACTGCTAAAATTGTAGTAATGGAAAATACAGTTAATGTTTTTTTAACAAAAACTGAAATTAAGTTTGCAAAACCGATAAAGAATATTGTCACTGCCCCCAATAATAGTGTCCCATTTATGATATACTGACCTAAAGTCATAAAATGCATACCATGACCAAAATTAAACCCTTGGTAGTTAGGGGATAATACTGCTCTAAAAGGATTATAGTGAACAATTGGATATTGCCAATCCCCAAACCTCTCCAAAATTGTACCTGTAACTACAATCAAAGATACTACAATAAAGGTTGTTCCTAATACTGTTAGTGCACCATTAATAAACTTACTAATAAAAAATTGTTCTTCTCTAATTGGTTGAGTCATTAAAAAGTTAAAGGTATTTTTCTTATCCTTTTCCTTTGCCAGGCCTGTGCCAATAAAGAACAAGAAAAATATTAGTGGGATTAAGTAAAGATAATTGGTGTAAAATATCTTAAGATAAAATAATCCACTATTGTCCATTTTGGTGTTTTCAAATATAAATTGTTCAGTGGTTACCTGTTGTCCTCCCCAACCTAAAGTAGTTAAACGGGGGTTTTTCGAAATATATCTATTTGGAATAAACTCTCCGGAAAAAACCGGTTTAATATTCCTTTCCATAAGCCAGTATTTTTCATAGATACTGGCTAAAACTGTAAATCTACTTAATGTATTTATATTACCAAAGTAATTATACTCATAAGTTTTTTCATTTAAATAAAGTTGATACTGATAAAAAGGTTCCCACTCCCCTTTTTTATAGCCTTCTAAAGCAGGTATTAAATACAGAAGCATTTCTTTTTCCTTTTCAATCAACATCTGATTTTGACTTATTAAAGCTTCTAAGCTCCTTATTTTATTATAGTAAAAGGGGGCCTCTGGGTCACCGTTTTCTATTAAATCATCTATTTCCTTTTGTAATCTAGCAATTTCACTGCCATATTCCCTTTGCTTTTCAGAGGAAGCATCAACTCTCCAATTTAATTCATTTAAATACCCTTGTTCCCTTTGATAGGTGAGATAACTTAAAAAATAGTGCCCACTTACTACAATAATTAGTAATGCTATCAAAAGGACTTTCCATTGTCCTTCCCTTATTGTTTTTCTCAATTCAAAAATACAAAGATTAAAGATTCTTTTACTTCTATCTACTCTTGTATTTCCTTTGGCAAAGGTTTTTTTAGTATAGAGTTTTTCTTGAATAATTTTGGCTATTTTATTAAATAAAGGAATATCTATTTGTTGTTCCGGCAAATAACTGGCTAAAGTAAGGAACAAAGTTGTCCAAATCAAAGAAAATAGAGGATAAAGGTAATCGGTATTTTGAGGGATTTTTTCTAAAATTTGAGTAAACCTTAAAAAATAAAAGGGATTTATTGGATGGTTTATAAAAAAAGTTCCATTATATCCTATCGTTAAAACAATACCTCCTAAAATATATAAACTTAAAGTTTTTTGTGCCCATTTACTTGTTAAAATAGTTATCCCATATACTACACTGGCACTACATATAAATAAAATTATATTTCTTATTAAATACTGACTTGTTGGGATAATTATAAATGCTGATTCTGTCTTTAAAATTTGGGGATAAACTAAATTTAATGTTTTTCCATTGTATAAATAAGGTATCAGTAACCCTGCAGCAAAGACAACTAATATAAAAATCACTGTAGCTAAAAGGAAAATTAAATATTTCCCTACCATTAACTTTAAATTAGATACTGGTTGAGTCTTTATTGTGTTGAGGGTATTATTTTCTTTCTCCTCTGTATAGGAAATACCAAAAAATATTAAAAGAAGTATTATCCCTACTTTCCCTAACAGAAAGGATCCTAAATCCTTTAAAAACAGGTGTTGAGATATAGGTAATTTTTCAGATTCAAAATTTAGATTATTGTCTAGCATCCACTGATTTTTTGCAATATATATCTCCCTTTCAATACCATCAAGGGCGTCAAATTCTCCTCCACATTCTAAATACAGTTGTAAATTATCTAAAAAAACCTTCTGATAACCAATAATTTTATCCCAGTCTCCGTATTGGGTATGTCCTAAAAGTAAATACAAAACCCTACCTACATCTCTGATATAATATAACTGCTTTTCTTGAGCTTCAGAAAGGAGGTTTCCATCCCGTAATTTTACTAATTCACTTTGCCTATATTCCCATTCATCCCTTATTTCTAAAAGCTTTAATTCTTCTAAACCTCTATATCTTATAAATCGGGTTTGATAATTATATACCGAATATATTCCTGTTGTTATTAGAAAAATAACAAAAATAATCCATAAATACCTTTTCCCTTTAACGAACTTTTTAAATTCAAATTTCAAAAGCCCCATAGTACCACCTCCAATGTCATAACTATTTTTTCGACATACTAAATAAAAATCCTTTATTTTTTCATTTTATTTAAAATAATAGAAAAAGTAACCTGACAAAAGTTAGGTTACTCGTTACTCAATTCCTCTATTTAAATGTCCTTTTGTAAAGCCTGCTTTTTTCAATTTCTGTAAAGTACTAATATCTTCTTCCTCCATCTGTCCTTTTATAAACCTCTGGTGTAAAAGGACTATTTTTTTTATTTCCCTAGGAGATTCATCTAAAAAATTTAAGCGAAAATAACCTATCCCGGCCTTAACAAGTTTCTTCCAATCTTCTATTAACAATATTTTTTTAGAATTATAGATTTCTGTTATACAATTGTATTTTTTCTCTATAGGGAAAATCTCCCCTATTTTATCCAACAACCCCATTCTTTCTCTACACATCTGACAATTTTTCCCCTTTTCTAATACCGTAGATATTACACAATGTTTAGTTGTCATAACGGGTATATAACCATAACCTAAAATTTCTGTTTTATTTCTATCTAAATCCATTTTACTTATTCCTGTTAAATTTAATTCAGGAGACAAGGTAATTCTATTAAAATTATTATCTAAATAAAAGTTGTAAGAATAATCGTTGACGATATTAAGGGTAAAGTCTGCTATTAAGTTAAACTCTTCAAAAAAAGAAATATGACCATAACTTTGGATAAGTACAGTATCTAAATCCAAAGCTTTAATCATAGCTTTATATTTTTTTAACTCTTTATCAGTTACTGTCTTAAAAATTTCAGGAATAATTTTACCTTTAAAACCTAGCTCTTTCCCAAGGGCAATCCCTTTTCCTAAAGTTTCTAAATCTCTGTAATAAAGGGCATCTACTCCCATTTCAATTAAAGCTTTAAGTCCTTCTAAGTTATTTATAGAAAAGGTTAGTTTTAACCCTCCATTCTTCCCATCATTTTCTTTTTTTGTCTTTTCTCTATTTAAAGTTAATCCTAATTTTAGTTTTGATTCCCTTTGATATTTATTCTTCCTTTTCTCACTTAACCTTTCAAGTAACTCCCTCCTAATACCGTTAATTTCTTTCATAGGAAGGGAAAGGCAAGGATCTAAATCTACCTTCAAATTCACTAATTTATATGGAGTTCCACCGGTTTTCCCTAACCCTTTCTGAATATCTTCTTCAGTAAGCTCTTTATTTATAGCTGGTTCGGGAATGATACCGGTACTAAACTCAACTGTATGGTTTCCATCGGTTATCATAGAAATTATTTCTCTATCTTTTTTAATAGAGATTTCGATACTTACTGGTATTTCCACATTCTCATTAGCAAAGGTTTCCCTAAGCTCTTTCATCCTTTTTTCATCATAAGTTTTAAAAACTAATTCACCTGGTTTACAATAATGTTTAAAATTAACGGTACAAACCTGGCCTTTGCTACAGTTTTTAACAACTTTTCCCTCTAGTTCTAACTTTTCTACCCTTCCCCCTACACTCCCCTCTTTTCTAGGTATTTGCAGTTCATCATTTTGGTTAAGATCTTCTTCTAAGAATAAGGTAAGTTTTTCCCTCTTTCTATCGTATTTTACTACCTTCCCTAAGTAATACCCTTGATTTCCAGGGCTTAACATACTCATTAACTTTGACCCAGTCTCTCCGAATAAATGTCCTTTGGTAAAACCCCGGTTAAATACTTTTAACTCTTTTTCTAGATTTTCTAAATCTAGATCTCCACCTATTTGCCTAAGGACTTTGTTATACACTCTAACTGTAGCAGCAACGTATTCAGGACTTTTCATCCTACCCTCAATTTTTAAAGAATATACTCCAGCATCTATAATTTTTTGCATTTCTTCGATTGTCCATAAATCTTTAGGACTGAGTAGGTAATCTCCCTTTGCTGAAGGATATTTTTCATTTTTATCGACATTATATAAAATGTATTTTTGCCGACATGGTTGGGCACAACTTCCCCTATTACCACTTCTACCTCCAATAAAACTACTCATTAAACATTGCCCAGAAATAGAAATACAAAGGGCCCCATGGATAAAGACTTCTAGCTCGACCCCTGTTTCTCTTTTGGCCCTCTTAATATCTTCTATAGTCATTTCTCGGCCTAATACCACTCTACTTACCCCTAGAGATTCTAAATATTTAATGTCCTCTACTGTTTGGACAGACATTTGGGTAGAACAATGGATTTTAAAGTCAGGATATATTTCCCTAACGTATGTCAACACCCCTATATCCTGAACTATTAAAGCATCTACTCCACTGGTATATAAAAAGTCTATGTACTCCTTTAGTTTATCAAATTCATTATTTAAAACTAAAGTGTTTAGGGTTACAAAAACCTTTACTCCCCTTATATGGCAATATTCTATGGCTTGTATCAACTGACTATTATCAAAGTTTTGGGCAAACTTTCTAGCACCAAAGTTTTTACCCCCTAAATATACTGCATCGGCACCATTTTGAACAGCAGCTTTTAAGCTTTCAAAACTACCTGCTGGAGCTAATAATTCGTACTTTTTATCCATTTTTCCACTCCTTCCTAACATTTGTAGTAGACGGAAACCCTATTTACTTGCTTGCTCAACACTTTTTTGCAGAGCATGGTATCCATTTTGATATCACTCAGGTTATAGGTCTTACTAACGATGATGAAGTGTCTAAAGAGTATCGCCCTTTGAAACAGATCGTCGAAAGATTAAATAGAACATTTAAAGGTAATTACCGCTCCACCCATGGTTTTGGCTCTGAACATGGTTCTGTTTCTTTTGTAACTTTATTTGTGGCTTATTTTAACTTCCTAAGGCCCCATTCAGCTCTAGAAGGTAAAGTACCTGTAGTCATCAATGAACTTAGTAACCTTCCTACTATGCCTGCAAAGTGG
>NZ_FOIF01000062.1 GCF_900111575.1 Anaerobranca gottschalkii DSM 13577
CTTTAAAGAGTTTACAACGCGATAAAAATTGCTTATAAAACTACTTTTCAAAATCCCTGAATTCAATTTTTCTATCTCTTGATTCCATTCTTCTATCTCTTGAATAAGCTCTTTTACATATTCTGCTCTATCAAAATAAATTGCTGAATAAACCCGTTGATACCATCTATTGAAAAAAATACCTAAAAACGTATTTTGACAATGGTAGTTAGCTAAGGGATATTTTTCTATAGCTTTATTCCTATCGCCAAAAAAGTAATGATAAGTCAAATAAATTCTATCAATTTCTTCCCTTTCTCCCCTTAAATCCATTGCCCTTTTTATTAAATCTTCATTTTCAAAAAAATAAAGTCCATTGAATATAAAACGAGATAAATAATATCCTTGATCCTCATTAAAAGTTAGACCCTCTAACTCTATTAGTGATAACAATAATTCAGTTTTCCCCTGATTAACATAAGTCTTTATCAGTTCATCACCTAAATAATCAATTACCCTCTGAACTACCATTACATTTTTTTCTCTTATCAATTCACTAAATCTACTTTCGAATAAAGAATTTTTTTCTGTTTTATACAATGAGACTAAAAAATAATAGTACTTTTTACTTTCTTTATCTATTTGATTTTCCCTTATTTCCGGTAATAATAAGTTGTATATTTCTTCATATTGACCATTTTCAAGCATCCTATTTAGGTTTCTGTCTAGTCGCCACTGTTCATATTGGGGATAAAGAAAAATCCCTAAAGAGAGTAGCATAAATATAATCAAGCCTATCTTTTTTTTCATCAAAATCTCTCCCTTCTCCCCTATATAGACGAAATAGAGGGGAAAAAGTTACAGCTCAACCTCTATTTCAATAAAAAAAAGACAGCTCAGGCTTGACTTAGTTAAAGCTGTCTCAATAATAAAATGTTTAGTTAATGGTTAAAATATGTTCCCCTCTTTCTACTGGTCCCTCTTTTTCTAAAATTATTTTTTTCTCTCCTAAGTTAGTCACAACTAAAGGTGTTACCATTGAAGGGACTTTATCTTTAATTTTAGCAATATCTACTTCTATTAAGGGATCACCTACCTTCACTTTATCACCGGCTTTCACTAAAGCAGTAAAACCTTCTCCCCCTAAACTTACTGTATCCATCCCGATGTGGATAATAATTTCACTGCCCTTTTTACTGGTTAAACCTATAGCATGTTTTGTTTCAAATATTGTCGTCACTTCTCCATCTATAGGAGATACCACCAAACCATCTGCTAAATCAAAACAACAACCATCACCCATTATTTTTTGAGAAAATACTTGGTCAGGGGTTTCTGTTACCGGCTTAACAGATCCTTTAATTGGTGAAAAAATTTTTTCTTCCTTATCTTTCTTGAAAAAAAACATAATAACCCTCCTTGATATTTAAGGAGAGGGGAAAACCTCTCCTAGGATAACTAGATATTCAATTTTTGTTCTACAACATCTTTGATAATATTAACTTTTGGTCCATAAATTATTTGAATGTGTTTAGGATTAGGTTTTATAAAACCATTTGCTCCTGTTTTTTCTATTATCTTTTCATCAACTTTACCCATATCGACTACATCTACCCTTAGACGAGTAAAACAATTTTCTAAGGCTTGAATATTTTCTTTTCCACCTAAACCTTCTATGATTTGGATTGCTAAGGTATCTAATTCTTTATCGGTTACATTTCCTACGGCATCAGTATTTTCATCAGTTTCTTCCCTACCAGGGGTAGCAAAATTAAATCTTAAAATTGCCCATTTGAAAACATTATAATAAACTATTGCAAAAACTATCCCAACTATTACTGACATATACCACTTTGATTCAGGTTGCATTATTCCAAAGACAAGTAAATCTATTATACCCCCCTGGGTATTTCCAATCATTACTCCTAAAAGGTGCATCGACATAAAGGATATACCAGCCATAACTGCATGGAATAAATATAGCATAGGAGCTACAAATAGAAAGGCAAACTCAATTGGTTCTGTTATTCCTGTAGTAAAAGATGCCAATACTCCTGCTAATAATAATGGCTTAATCTTTCTCCTTTTATCAGGATGAGCTGTTGTGTACATAGCATAAGCAGCTGCCGGTAGCCCAAAGACCATCATAGGGATTTTCCCTTGAGCTAAGAAACGGGTCACCTCAGTTAATGGTAAGTTATCGGGGGTAGCACCGGTTTCTAAGTACCGGTTAAAAATCAATAATGCTCCTGTTACTGTTTCCCCAGCAAATTCTGCTACTCCACCGATCTCTGTGGTACGGGCTAAAGAGTTTAGTATATGATGTAAACCAAAGGGTAACAGTATCCTTTCTAGAAATCCAAACAAGAAAGTTCCAAAATACCCTAGTTGGGCGATAGAAGTACCAACCCCTGTTATTATATCACTAATTGGCTCCCAAATAAAGGGAACAATTTGTCCTAACACAGCGAAAACTACTGTGACGGCAATAGCAACAAATCTTGTGCCACCAAAAAAAGCAATGGCATCTGGTAATTTTACATTATAGTATTTATTATGAATCATAGCTGTAATTAAACCAACCAAGATTCCACCTAAAGCATCCATCCTAACTGTGTTCATACCTAAAACGTTGCCTACTGCATCTAATTCCAGGCTTGTGTTATCAAGAACATACATCATACTCCTGTTAAAAACTAAGAATCCAATTACACCGGCAAAAGCAGCTATTGGTTTTTCCTTTTTAGCCATCCCCAATGCCAATGAAATAGCAAATAGTAAAGGTATGTTACCAAAGAGGGTGCCAGATATTGCCCTAATCAGCTGTGTAACATACATCACTGAACTAGAGGCTAAAAAAGGTACAACTTGTTGAATCTGGGGATTAGCAGAAGCTGCTGCTAATCCTAGAAAGATACCTGTTGCTGCCAGTAAGGAAATCGGCAGCATGAAAGACCTTCCTAGTTGTTGAAAGAAATCTTTAAGATTTTGTTTCACTTTTTACTCCTCCCTTTTTTTTAGTTCAGGCCAATAGCCTTTATTAGCTTCAATAAGTTCATCTAAAATCTTCCTAGCTTTTTTAGCATCCACCACCGTTCTATTTAATGTTAATGCTTGTAATGCCTTTTCATAAGATTGTTCAAAATATGCATCAACGGTTAATTTTTCATAGGCTAACTGCTGTTCCATTAACCCCTTATAAAAGGTGCTAATCTTCCCTACACCAAAAGGCCTCGGTCCATTAGAACCTAAAGTGGCCGCTACTTCAACCATAGCATCATCTTGAATATTACTTATAAGCCCATTATTTTCTGTAATAATTATATAGATTCTATTTTTATTATGGGCGATAGATTCAGCCACTTCTACTATCATATCTCCATGGGCATCATTATGAACAACCGTTGCTCCTTCAGTTGTTCCCCTTTCCGCTACCAATTTACACTCAGCAAAGACCCTTTTTTCTCTTCCATCCATAACTTCATTAGCTCTTGTATAGTTAGGATCTAATTTTTTAACTTTATATTCTGGGTAATAATAATATTGCAAATAGGTATTAGGCAAATAATCAGGAAAATCTTCCAACATATCTTTTACGATACTATAAGTATCTAACCAAGACTGATCCCTTTGTTCCGCATCCACTGGCTTAAATCCTTGTTCTCTGATGATTTCCTTAATTCTAGGCACTAAATCATTACCACATTTATCATAAAGATGGGTAAACCACCCAAAATGATTTAGACCGAAATATACTGGTTCAAATTCATATGGATCCATATTTAAAAGTCTACCATATGAACGAAGGAGATTTACTGGTTGATCACAAATATTTAAAATTCTTTTATCATTTTTATAAACTCTGTTAATCCCTTCTGCAACTATTGCAGCCGGATTCGTATAGTTTAATATCCAAGCATTTGGGGAATACTTTCTTACATCTTCTATCATTTGCAGCATATCCCTTAAGGATCGCATCCCATAAGCAAAACCACCTGGTCCACACGTTTCTTGACCAATTACCCCGTATTTTAAGGGAATTTTTTCATCTAGCTCTCTCATAGTATATCCGCCAGTTCTCATCTGACAAAAAACGAAATCCATGTCTTTATATGCAACTTCTTTATCTGTGGTATATTGAAAATCAAGTTCAGGATATTTCTCTTTAAACAACACCTTAGCATATTCACCTATGACTTTTTGTCTTTCCCTATCTATATCAAATAATACTAACCGATTTAATGGAAACACATTTTTATTTTTAGTTAAGCTTTGTAATAAACCTGGAGTCCAAGTACTTCCTCCACCTACTATGACAACATTATATTTTTTCATTTATAGTACCTACCTTTCTGCTTTTAATGACAATCTAATATTACAACAATCAAATAAAAATTAAAATATTTTTCGATAATTCAGTAATTATCTACAACCTTTGTATTACGTTACTATTTATGTAATTTATTACATTTAAAATTAAAAGCCTTTCCTTAGGAAAGACTTTTAATATATCTATTTATATACATATCAAATATAATTTGAAATAATATTAACACCGGTGCCCTAGATTTATTATCAAACTCTACTTGTTCATCATCTTCTGCATAAACAAATAAATTAATATCTGCTAATTTTGCTAGACTATTCATTCCAATAGTAGTTATTGAAATAACAGTTGCACCTCTAGCCTTTGCAATCTGAGCCATTTTTAAGGGTTGACCTGTCTCTCCACTTAAAGACAGAATAAATATAGCATCATTTTCATCCATTTTTTCTCCATAAAGATATGCTATGTGGGTATTAGTATGGTTGATAGCAAGTATATTAATTTGGAGTAATTGATTAGTTAAATACTCACAAGTAATTTCTGATAATCCTTTACCGAAAAAATGGATTTTTTTTGTTCGAAAAATATTTAATACCTTTTCAATAACTTCCTCGTTTATTAACTCACAAGTTTTTTGTATATCATATATTTTTCTTTTAATAATTTGTGAATAATTTTCTTCTATCAGCTCTAAATTATATCCTTTTTTTGGCTTTTTTAAATTCTTTTTTAAATTATATTTTAGTTCATTAAACCCAGTAAATCCTAATTTCTTACAAAGTCTGATTACAGTTGCTGTTGAAACAAAGGTTTCTTTTGCTAGTTGATTAACGGTCATTTTCACTACTTTTTCTTGATGATTAGTAATATATGTTAAGACATCAAATTCTGATTTATTTAAAGTATTTAATACTTCATTACTTATACTTTTTATCAAACTAACCACCCCCTTGTTAATTTTATAGCCAACCTACTCCGCTGCCTTGAAATTATAGATAGGCTTAATTACTTTCATAATCTCCGCTGTTTCCCTTATATTCTCAATAATTTGCGATAAAGGTTTATAAACTATAGGTGCTTCATCTATAGTCTTTTTATTTACCGATGATGTATATATACCTTCCATACTCTTTTGATAATCCTTTAAAGTGACATTCTTCCTTGCTTCTGACCTACTCATTATCCTACCGGCACCATGGGGAGCAGAGTAATTCCAGTCTTCATTTCCTTTACCTAGGGCAATAATACTACCATCCCGCATGTTAATGGGAATTAAAAACCTCTCTCCCTTTTTAGCTGATACCGCCCCTTTTCGCAAAATCATCTTTTCTGTATCAATATAATTATGGATAGTTGAAAAAGAGTCAACTACTTCTAAATCTAAATCTTTAACAATTTCTTCCACAATAGCTTTTCTGTTAATATCGGCAAAATGTTGAACTATTTTCATATCATGAATGTATTGATTAAATAGATCCCCTTCTGCATAAGCTAAAGATTTAGGGACTTGGATACCCTTAGCCTTCAAATAGTTATACGCCCTGTTTTGATAATAAGTTGCTACTTCTGTACCTAAGTGACGACTTCCTGAATGGACAACTAGATAAAGGTTTCCATCATCATCTTGATTAACTTCAATAAAGTGGTTTCCTCCCCCTAATGTTCCTATACTCTTTCGAGCCCTATTTATATCTACTTCTTTTTTACAATAGAGCTTTTCTAACTCCACCTTATCCACAAAGGAATGTTCTTTTTTCCGGATATTGAATCCATTAGGAATTTTATCATAAATCATTCGATCTAATTTCTGTAAATTTATTTTTTTATTACCTATCCCGATGATCTCAATACCACAACCAATATCTACCCCCACTAAGTTAGGTACAACTTTATCTTTTATAGTCATTGTTGTACCAATGGTACAGCCAACACCCACATGGACATCGGGCATAATCCTTATTTTACTCCCTTTAATAAAAGGTTGGCAGCAAAGGGTATGAATTTGTTCTATTGCCTTTTCTTCAATTAAATCGGTAAATACTAAAGCTTGATTATAGGTTCCTTTAATGACCTTTACTCTCATTTTCCTTTCTCCTTTTAACTTTTCTTTAATTATATATTAACATTAGTTAATAATAAAAAAAATAAATAGTCGCATTTTTTACGACTATTTAATCTGATTTTAGCCTTCAAATTCCCAGCCTACTGATTTGATTCCAGTTTCTAAGCTGATTCTACTAGCTATTTTTTCTAGAGCTAAATGGTTTTTCCCTAAACTAGTCAATTTAGCAATAACCTCAACTAAATCATGGCTTAAGTCTTCACTACTTAAATTATTTAACATTAAATCTTCCTCTTGCATCATGTGTAATAATAATGCCCTGATATGAAATTCAGATTTTTCTGTGCAAACCACCCTTAACACATAATTGGTTTCAAAAGTAGTGGAAGGAGGAATTTCTCCCTCCACTTTTTTAATAAAGGTCCGTAAATAAATATTGGCTATTAACACAAAAATCGTACCTAAAAAGGCTTCTAATATAAATCCAGCACTAGTTAAAACCCCTATAGCCGCAGCACACCACAGTGTGGCAGCTGTGTTTAAACCCCTTACATTTAAACCATCTCTTATTATGACCCCTGCTCCCAAAAAACCTATCCCTGATACTACCTGGGCAGCCATCCGGGTAGGGCTTCCCTCCCCTTCTATCATCATAGATAGAGTTACAAATAAGAAAGCTCCTAAGGAGACTAAGACATTAGTTCTCATACCAGCCATTCGCTGTCTTTTTTGTCTTTCAAAGCCGATAATACCACCGAATATAAAAGCTAGAAATAATCTAACAACAAAATCTAATTGTTCGCTGACTATTAGTTGTGGCATTAATATCACCACCTTAATTTCGAAAATAAATTACATTAAGTGGGCTAAAAATTGATTTACTAAAACAAAGTAGATAAATAAACCTGTAATATCTTTAATTGTTGTGATAATAGGATCTGCCCCTGCCGCTTGATCGACATTCATTTTAAATAATAGGTATGGAATTAAGAAACCTAGTGTCGTTGCCAAGGTCATAGTTAAACCTAATGCTAATCCTACTACTAATCCTAATTGAGGTATTCCCTGCCAAACAGATGCAACTATACCTGTAAAAATACCTACTA
This sequence comes from Anaerobranca gottschalkii DSM 13577, assembly GCF_900111575.1. Taxonomy (NCBI): domain Bacteria; kingdom Bacillati; phylum Bacillota; class Clostridia; order Eubacteriales; family Proteinivoracaceae; genus Anaerobranca; species Anaerobranca gottschalkii. The sequence continues at coordinate 7,475 of NZ_FOIF01000062.1, forward strand.
TAGCTCCCATACTTAAACCGATAAATATCTCTTTCAATAAATGTCTTCTAAATTTCTTAATATCTATATGACCTAAAACTAAAGCTCTGGCAAAAATAGTAGAGGACTGGGTTCCTGCATTACCTCCCATATCCATGATAACGGGAATAAAAATAGCTACAGCTGCAATGGCTTCAAGGGTTTCTTCAAAAACATCAATAACGAATCCTGCCAATAATCCACCTATGGCAGTCAAAATCAGAAATGGCAACCTCGTCATCCAAATTTGCCATACAGACCCATTAATTAAGCGGCTACTCCTATCTGATTCTTTTTTATTCAAACTCAGCAAACCTGCTTTATGGAAAATATCTTCTGTCGTTTCTTCTTGTAAAATATCCATTGCATCGTCAATTGTTATGATTCCTACTAAGCGGTCTTCCCTATCTACTACGGGAATTGTTAATAAATCTAGTTCTTGTATTTTTTTTGCTACATCTTCTTGGTCCACATCAGTCCTTACTTTAATTACCTTCTTATGCATTACCTCTTCTATTTTTTGCTCAGGTAAAGCTAAAACCAATTCCCTTAATGATAAAACCCCTTCTAATTTACGATTATCATCAGTTACATATAATGTATAAATTCCTTCTTTTAATCCTTCCCTTTCCCTTATATATTTTAATGCTTCCTCTACTGTCCAGTCCTTTTTTAGTCTGACATACTCGGTAGTCATAATTCTTCCTGCAGTCTTTGGTTCAAAACCCATTAAGAGGTTAGTTTTTTCTCTCTCTTCTGGGGTTAATAGACTTAACAGTTTTTTTGTTACTTTAGCAGGTAACTCATCAAATAATCTAACTCTGTCATCAGGTTCTAAATCGTTAATCAGTTCAATACTCTTTTCTTCTGTAAAGGATTTTAGTAGTTCTAGTTGTAAGTTACTATCTAACTGTTCAAAGACTAACAATGCTTTATCTTTAGACAACAATCTATAAATTATCACTTTTTCTTCTGGAGCCAATTCCCCTAATACATCAAGGATTTCTATTACTTCCCTTTCTTCCAAAAATTTCTTTAAAGCCTCAACATCCTTGTTTTTAAGATGAGTCCAAATAGTCTCTTTAATCTTTTCCATGACAGATCCCTCCTAATATTTTTTTCCCTAATCAGTTTATTTTTCCCCGAATCCCAATCATCATATTCCATTTAGACTCACCTCCCTATAAGTAAAAATAAAAAACGACTCCGAGGAGTCGTTAAAAACAATAATCACTAAAGACAATCCTTGTACAAAAAACTCAAGTTTTGTCCCAATACTCCTCGTCTTAGCTTTGGCACTAGAAGACGTAGATTTAATTTAAATTAAATCAGCTACCTTAAGCAGACCTTAATCCGATCATGCCTGTTCTACCCATTGGCGTCTCTCGACATTTTTGGGCAGTAGCCTGTGTTCTTCTAGGAGCCTCACCTAACAAGTCCTCTATTTGATTGTCCTTAAACATTGTATATTACCTTTGAATTTTTGTCAACAATAATTTTTACTAATTACATTATTTTTACTCGCCAATATTACTATAAACTTCTACCCCTTTAATAGTGAGGTATTTGTATAATACATAGCTTAAACAGAGATAAATAGCTACTAGTAATCCAGTAGTAACAAAGAGGGAAGATTTTAATTTAACTACTAAAAAAACATTACCTCCAATAATTACTGTACTTAAAATAATATGAAAAAGAGAGTTTAGATTTTGTTTAACTGCTTTTTGTTCATTGTCCCATACTAACTTTGGACTAAAGAGATCAAAAATCATACCAATCATAGAATTAAACACTATTCCAACCATTCCTAACAGAAATACTAGTAAAGCTAAATATATAGGTAGTCTAACGGCTACGGCAACGATGGTCAGAATCATTAGTAGTCCTAAAGTAGATAGCAGGATGCCGGGTATTATCTTACCTAAAATTTGTCTTTTATAATCTACTGGGATATATTTGTTAATATAAAAATTTTGTCCTTC
>NZ_FOIF01000063.1 GCF_900111575.1 Anaerobranca gottschalkii DSM 13577
TTTTTAGGTAAGTAATTAGGTAGTTTAGGTCTGCCCGTATATTTTTCTTTGTGCTTATTCCAATCTTTAATAGCTTTGAAAAAGGACTTCCAATTTTTATCTAATAATTTCAATGTTTGTTGGGCTGATTGTGCTGTTGGCATATTTCTGTAATCATTATCCATTCCTTCTTGTTTTAATAGCTTATCCATTTGATTATAAGAGATATATTTGCCTTCTTTACAAAATTTTTGCCTTATTTGATAGTTTGCAAAGTTGTATAGGTTCTTAGATTTAAAACAATATTCGTCTAACATTTGGTAATATGAATTTTTAGGATATATTATATGTTTTTCTACACGGTTAACTTTCATTTTTTCTATTCACCTCCTTTTCTTTAGAAACCACTTCACTTATCACCACTATCTCGCAATGATATTTTTTAAACAAATGATGGAATAATTCAAAACCTACTCTCGATAACCTATCTTTATGTGTGATTACAACTCTTTCTACTTTACCTGAAATTACATCATCAAGCATTTTAAAAAAATCTTTTCTTTTTTCAAAGCTAATACCACTTGATACATCTGAAAATACTCTTTATAAGTTTTTCTTTCTACTTCTTTGTTAAATAATTTATATACACTGTCTTTGTCATTTAGATTTCATTATAATCATCTCTTTATGAGATAATTATAATCTATTTCAGAAGCATCTTTTTCGATTAAGTTAATTACATCATCTACTTTTAATTTGCTTTGATATTTAGAGAGTGGTTTATAACTAACTTTAAACAATATAAAAAATAATAGGACAAGTAAAATAGAAATAAATACTTTCTTTTTCTTTATATGCATATTAAGCCTACAATCTTTTAATCTAATTACTTTAGTTCATTCCTGTATATATCCATTCTTTCACTAAAAATTTCCCCAGTAGTTCTGGGAGTATATGTTATGGCATTGGCACCGGCCCGTATCGTCCGGATAATATCTTCATCGGTCGGGCCTCCGGTAGCAATGATGGGAAATTCAGGATATTGTCTTCTTATTTTCTCTACAATTTTTGGGGTATTCTTTGCTCCAGATACATTAAAAATTGTTGCACCGGCTTCTATTCTCCCTCTAAAATCGGTATTTTCCGAAACAACTGTAACTACAATAGGAATATCTATAGTAGTTGATAATTCTCTAATCACATCATTTGAAGTAGGGGCATTGACAACGACTCCAATAGCTCCTTGAAATTCTGCATCAAGGGCCACATTTACAACCCTTTTCCCTTGGGTTTGTCCCCCACCCACACCACAAAAAACAGGGATATCAGCAGCCATCATTATTGCATGGGTTATTGCAGGTTGTGGTGTAAAAGGATAGACAGCTATAATGGCATCGGCATTACAGTTCCTTATTATTGCAACATCGGTAGTAAATATTAATGACTTAATTCTTTTCCCAAAGATTAAAATCCCACTAGCTTCCCTAATTACATTTGGAACTTCTATGATATTATTTCTAAGTGTTCCTTTGATTTGAGGTACATATTTTTTATTGCTCACCCCAAAACACCTCCATTATATAAGTACTATTAATTCAATTATTCAAACTTATTTAACCTTTAAATGATTAAAATTATTATATCATGCCAGAGTTTTTATTGTCTAATTTAATTTTAACCTTTTTATATCTATAGAAAGATCTCTAATTTCCAATATTAGGACATCAACCTAACACCAACCACATCATTTTACATATTATACAGTGTAAAAGTAAAACACATCCTGTAAAAGAAGGGGGGGCGGGGTATGGTTACTTTATTTAAACTTGCTATTACTGCAGAAACAGAAACAACTGTTTTAACTAAACCTAATGTAGAAAGGTTCTTTTATACTTTAGATCCACAGCATATTGATCAGGGAACCTTAACTATTCCAGCTAATGCTTTTGTAGATGACCAAGGTAATCCAGTAGAGGATATTACTTTAGTTACAGAAAATAATGGTTATTATTTACTATTTATAAATGGTGTATTACAACAAGAAGGCCTATATACAGTTACAGCAGCCAATGTACAGGTTATAGAAGCAGGTGATATTCCAGAGAATGCACCAATTACTTTAATTGTTACTAACTTCGAACCAGATGCAGAATCTGAAACTACAATAATAACTTAATTAAGTAATACAGTTTATAGACAAATTCATTTTTATAGCTGTGGTGATTAAACTTTCTAACAAAGTCTGCGTCTAATTTGGGGCTTATTCTAAAAGGAAGAAGGAATTTTTCCCCTTCTTCCTTTTATCCAATCAGCTCTTAAATCTATCTCCTCGACTTAATCGTATCTTTGTTTAAGCCACAGCTAAATATTTAGAAAATTGTTAAATGAACAAACCGTAAAAGAAAAATATGCACTCGAGAATATAAGAAGTATGATGTATGATAATTTTTTTGGACAAGTGAGTTTCTTACATTAAGAATAAAATATAGAAGATTCATATAGATTTTTTACATGGAGTGATAGTGTTGTCTAGCTTTAACTTATCTAAAATTAAATGTTACTTAACAGATAAATATGGGAATATCTTAGACCCATACAGTCCTAATGCAATTAGTTACATCAATATAACACCTTTTAACATGGCTGACCCAAAACAGGTTCAGTTATCCTCAGGGAAAATTTTATTAATTAATAAATTTATAGTGATAGTAAAAGGCTATATTTCCCTTTTTAAGGACGGTAATCCCATATCAAAACCTATACCATTCAAGGCATTTAAAACTTATTATCTATACGCACCAAAGGGAACTAATGTAAATTTTAAGACACATTATTTTAAATGTAGTGTTAATGGATATCATTCAAATAATTCACTTGATTTAAGTATTAAAATCACGATTAATACTATTGCCCACTCAGAGGCTCAAGTCGACTTAATTATTCCAACTATAGACATAGGAAACATTAATGATTTCGAAATTATTAAAGAATGTATAACAGTGACAAAAATTTTCGATCATACCTTTTTTTCAAATGTAATTAATATTAAATACAAAAAAGAAATCATTAAAGGAGAAGTATACCAATATAATTCTCTATCTGATGGAATTAAAAAAACTTATACCAATGGAGATGAAATAACCATATATGGCAACAGGGGTATCCTTGATCCTCAAAAGGTTTCTTATTTTACATTATATATTAACGGAATTTTACAACCTAGTATAACTTATTCTATTGAAGAGGGATTACTTATATTAAAAACAAAAGATGTCCCCCCTAAAAATGCGCCTTTAACAATTAGCTTTGTTACTCTCAAAGATAAAAATGGTATGATTTTGCCGGCAGAAGTATACCACTTTAATACTATTTCTGATGGAATAAAAAAAGAGTTTACTAACGAAGATGAGTTAAAATTATATGGAGATAAAGGTATTATTGATCCGGAAAAAGTATCATTTATTAATCTATATATAAATGGAGTATTACAACCATCAGTTAATTACGTAGTAAAAAAAGGACTTTTAATTTTACTAACCTCAGATATACCTCAAAAAGGGGTCCCAATTACCTTGGAGTTTATTATAATTAAAAATTTTGATGGCCGAATCTTTAAAGCAAAGACTTATATATATAATGCCCTTGTACAAGGAAAAAAAATTTATACAAATGAAGATGAATTAAAAATATATGGAAATAAAGGCATTCTTGACCCAGAAAAAATTTCCTATTACAACCTTTTTATAAATTCTGTTATCCAACCATTTAACAATTATTCAGTACAAAAAGGGTTACTTACTTTAAATACCGGGGATCTACCTTTAAAAGGTTCTCCTATTTCACTACAATTTATTTCTATTTATTATTTATAATCTAAAAACTATAATTAAATAAAAATCTATACAATTATAATCTCAGATTCTAATACTAATCCCTGCTAAATTAGAAAAAATTTCTAAAAATTAAATGGCAGTGTCTTCTATAATAACATTTGTTGCAGAGACATCAATAAACAAAGCTAGACTGTATTTTCTATTAACTTATCTTGATAATCAAAGATTGCATATATAGAACCTCTATCTGAATGAAATATTAGTCCTTTATTTGTATTTAACCAAAAAAAAATTTAATTCATAGAAGGCGATTTAAAACTCAAGAAAAAGCTAATACCATAATTAATTATATATAAACCTGGTATAACTGTAAAAGAAGTCATAGTAGCTTAGATTATATGTCCCCTATAGAATATGAACAGTATCATATTAAAGGCAAGTAATTAGTAGCCTAAAACATAGTTTTTAAAGATACAATTATATACGCATTGACTATTAAAATTATTATATGGTAAGAATTACATATAAAATTTCTAGAAAAATTCAAAAGAAAATATTCTAAGAAAAGAAGAGCAAAGAACCTTTATTCGTCCAGTTAGGTCATAGCACTCCAAGATATTATAAATTATTATCATTTTTATTATATATTAAAGTTAATTTTATGTACTATGCATACGCTTAGTTTTTGCTGGTCTAATCTCAACAAATAGTGGATTATTAAATATCGCACCCGTAATAAGACACTGACCTGGACCAAGCGAAGAAATATTAGACCACAACGCTTCATGGACTCCACCTGTCGTCTGTTTTACAGGTGTTAAATTAGAAGCAGATTTTAACTGATGGATAAACCTTGTATTGCAGAGCTCAAATAATTCATCAGGAACATGGCCAGGTTGTTGTGATACTAGTGCTAATGACATCCACCGTTTTCTACCACGTCTACTAATAACCTGAAGATTATCAAGTACTGATCTCATTTTTGCAGCATTATTCCTTGAAACAAAAGTATGAACCTCTTCAATCACAACCAAAACCTTTGGCCGCACTTTACCGTTTGGCATGCTTTCATTAACTGACGTCTGAATAACTCTGTCAAACAAAGCCTGTAATGTGTAAGCTATTGCTATATTTCTACTACGGTCATCTGTTTCTGAAACGTCAAGAACCGATAATCGGCCGCCTACTAGTAAATCATTAACTGGAAGTTCAGGGATGGAATTAGTCCCATTCCAGTCAAGCATTTGTGACATACCTAAACGTATTAACTTAGAACGCAAGGTACCAACTGTTGACTCTATTGTTTTTGTTGGGACAAGACTCCCATCGCTTAACCCATCAATCAAAGTCTGTAATGTATATCCTCTTGTTTGGCTATTTGGTTGAGCTAATACACCGATTCTACTGCTACTACTCCTATGAATACTATTAGCCTTTTCCATAATTGATTCTAAAAGGCGAGCTTGAGGTTCTGAGAGCTCCATTAAATCTGAAAGGACAAATGGATCGAGTGCTGAAATCGGGACCTTAAATCTAATTGGATTTATAGCATCAGAATGACCAGATTGGGGAACATACACTTTAAAATCTTCAATACCTACTGGTCTAATTTCAAATTTGTCCTTAAGAATTGGGATTAACCTTTCATCATTCGTTGGTTCATTCATTCTAACATATTCGCCTTCAACATCAACAACTACAACAGCCCAACCGGCATTAATAGCTTCTTCAATAATCACTTGAGTAGTATTAGACTTACCAGAACCTACAGTTCCAAATACACCTATATTTCTGGGAAGAAAATTCTTACTATTTACATCAGCTAAAACTTTTACTTTATCATAACCCATAAGATGGCCTAAATAAAAATCTCCTGCTATATTAAGAAATTTCTGTAATCTATTGGCAGGGAAAATATAAATTTCTGAATATGGTCTTGGTCTTGTAGGGCATGGAACAAGACGTTCATTTTCAACTAGTTGCCCTAATATTTCAATTGTCCCGGTAACATAATAAGATGGGCGAAACTGAGTTCTATCAGGATGAAGAACTGTCGTTCTAGTAATTGCAGAGTCTATGCCTACTTCATGTGGAGTATGGAAAGGACCTTCTACTACTCTTCCTAAAAAGTCCAAATTCTGTTCTTTGTCAGATATACCTACATAAACATCTCGTCTGAAATGTTTTCTATGTTCAGCAGCTACCATGGCCTCAGACGAAGAGTTATCTACTGATGCCCCATCAAAATTGATAAAGCCAAGTTTAATTAAAGATGCTCGCAGTGCATTAATTGTATCTTGGTCTTCAAGTATGGGCTGTTTATAAATATCAGGGCTTGTTTGCTCTTCTGATAAAACAGAGCTATTATATTCAAAAATCTCATTGTCTTCAATCATCAATTCTTGTTGATTATTGTTCTTTTCGTTCATCCTCTTAACCTCCTGGGGTCAATATCAAATAAACCAGCTTCTATGCCACATTCATATAAGCACGTTTCAACAAGATTTCTAAAATCAGAACCTTTAAACAATGTTCTTGCAACCTGATCCGCCAAATCAATATGAAATGGAAATCCTCTAATTGAAAAGTCCGAACCATCTACTGCCAGCCCTCTTACCCATAATGCGTCTATAAGAAACATAGAAACAGCTTCTTCTATCTTGTCAACATGACATTCTATTAAAAAAGGTTTAATTCCTGCTTTTACTAAAACAACAGCAACTTTTGGTCCCGCAGAGGCAATGAATTCCCTAAAACGTTTTTTATCAGAATCAATAAAATTAGCAGCTGCCTGACCAGTATCACTATCTCCATACAAAAAAGTATTTAAACTATCTTGTAAAGAACGTATAACTATATACTCTCCAGGTTGAAGTAGTATGGCTGCATTAAGTATATCAATGTCATCCGATGCTTCTGATACAGCAATAAAATTTTTGCTTTCTATGTATTTATACATCAGTTCAAAGGTAAGAGGCAAATTCTTAGCTGGCTTTCCTGCACCTGTTCTTAGTTCATGTGGGATTAATTCACCATGGATAAATCGCCAATCAGCATAATGATCAAATAAAAGTTTTCTCTCTCCGAAAAGCATAATAGCACGGGATAAAAGGTTTGAAATTGATCTCGCATTTCTTAGATTGCTAAAGTATTCTCTTGCAGTCTTAGCATTAGATATAAGTTCTGTTTCAAATACTCGGGTTACTAAATCAACAACATCTCCGCGACTCGAGACTATCACAACCCCCACTTGAATTTTTGATCCAGCCAATAACGGAACAGGAGATACCGTACCATCTGATGCCGCTATTATTCCAGATTTAAACGCATTTTGAGCTAATTGAAGAGAGCTTTCTGACGGTCTACTAATTTTATTCACTAAATCTGGATTATCAGCAAGTAATTCTTTTCGATATTTAACCCTTAGGGCATGACTCGCATTAAGCGAAGCATCAATACGCTCTTTTAGCTTATTTAGATGTAACTCCAAAGGTTGCCACGGAGCCGAATTAAGAACATCAGCAATTGATGTATTCAATGTATCAGGCAAAATACATCCCTCCAATAATTATTATTGTTTTAGAATTAAAATAATTATTTATAACCATCATATTCGAACACTGTTATGAATACTGTTATACTATCTACCAATTACGATGAATTCTTCACTGTACACTTTTCTTTGATTATCGTTTGATGAAAATCTACCAAATTTATCTCGATATGGAGTAAGAATTTTCCTTGTAATTTTTCTCTTAGCTACATATATTTTAGAAAATCCACTATTTTGCATTGATTTAACTAAATGCTTTACATTATCGATATATACACCTTTATATTCTGTATTGCCGATAACCATAACAAGCATGCCATTTATTGTTAGTGCTGATTTACATACATTTGTAATTCTTTGCATATCAAAATAATACTTCGCAACGGCACGAGCCTTGGATTTATCAACATTTCTTAGATCACGAACGATTTCTTGTCCTACACAATTTAGTAATGTATAGCAATCATTAGTAAATATATTATGATTAGACCCGATTGAGTTTTTTCGCAAATCCCTATAGTCATCTGCATAATCTAACCATAAAGTAGTTAGTTGATGCAAATCAGCATATTCATAGGATGTAACATAGGGGGGACTAGTTATGATAAGATCGACAAACTCTTTTCGTCGTAATGTCAATGCATTTTTTAGTTTGATTTCTATATTTGCGTTAGAATTACATGGCTCATCAGCTATTGCCTTTTCCATAATTATACATTGTTTTATAAAAGCTTGCCTTACATTTGCAGGTTTTTTATTAGGATCAATTTGTGGTTTTATAGACTTAGTTAACCATTTAGAGGTTGGCTTTAATATGTTTGAAAAAGCACATAAAAAATAATGTCGATATTTACTTCGTGCTGGAACTACATCATAAATACATTGCTTTAACAAACTCAGTTCAAATATTTCTTTTGGATAAAACCAATAGGTAATTCTGTCATTTATGTGGGAAGGCATAATATGAGTATTATATCTTGCATCATATAAATCCATAATATTGGAAAAATATTTTTTTACGTAACTAATGCTATATGTATTGCTTTTCGCTTTAGCTATTAAAACAGCAGTAGGATTTATGTCACATCCCCAAAAATCAAACCCTAATCGTTTTGATTCAAAGGCAACCGTTCCACAACCACAAAAAAAATCACCAATACAGTTAATTTTAATATTTTCTGAAATAGCATATTGTATAGCCTTTTGTGTAATAAAGGCAGGAAATTTTGCAGGATAAGCGTGTATGCGATGATTTTTGTGTTCAACTTCGTTCCCGACATTCCAGAAAGGGTCTATATTTATTTTTTCGAAATCAGTTGTCAATGTATCACAAACTTGAACCATTGTCAGTCCCCTTTTAAGAAAAATTTTTTAAAATAATTAATTTTTAAATTTGTTTAATATTTAGGTATATTTTACCATAATCTATCCAGTTTATCAATGATTTTTTGTTGTGAATTAAAATATGATAATGTCATTATATAATTTTTTTTAATAAAAAGTCATTATGAAGCAAGAGGTGTAGACTGTATTAGATTTGCTGGGCACGTTATTCGTGTCCAGTTAGGTTATAGCACTCCAGGTTTCTATATAATTAATTATGGCTATTTTAGCTTCTTCTCGGGTTTTAAATCGCCTTCTATGAATTAAATCTTTCTTTAATGTTGCAAAGAATGATTCCATACAGGCATTATCATAACAATCCCCCTTAGCACTCATGCTTTGTATTATTCCATTTTCTCTTAACTTATCTTGATAATCAAAGGCTGCATATTGAGACCCTCTATCTGAATGAAATATTAGTCCTTTATTTGGCCTTTCTCGCTTAATTGCTTGGTCTAAGGCATCAAGTGTTAATTTTTTAGTCATTCTACTATCTAAAGCCCATCCAACTATTTTTTTATTATAAAGATCTTTAATAGCTGCTAAATAAAGCCATCCTTCACCGGTGGGAATATAGGTTATATCTCCAACCCATTTTTCATTTTTAGCTTGAGTGCTGAAATCTTTATTTAAGAGATTAGGGGCTACGGGATAATTATGGTTTGAGTTAGTGGTAGCTTTGAATTTAGTTTT
>NZ_FOIF01000064.1 GCF_900111575.1 Anaerobranca gottschalkii DSM 13577
AAATAATTCTTTACTTAATTTTTCTACCCACTGTTCTGTTGCTTTCCGACCACAAGATGTACAGAAGTGACTCTTACAGGTAAAGCCTACATATCTGACTTCATTACAAGTCGGACAACAAAATTTACTATATCCCTCACTCATATCTTTACAAGTTAGCATCTTTTTTACTTCTGACAAGACTGTTGGCCTAATTGGGTATTTTTCTTTAAACTCTCCCCATTTATCTTCAAATATTTGTTTTATTATTCCCGTAGCCATAAACAACTCACCCCACTACATAATAACATTTATCCACATACCTAGCAATCTATACTTTCCTAAGCAATAAGCAATAAAAATCCCTTAATGCCTATTAAGGGATTCTTGGGTTTCTAATCTATTATTTAAAAACCTCCGTCACTTGTGGTACGGTTCTCCTCGATTAATTCTAAAACATCGATATATTTGCTCTAATAAAATTAACCGCATCAGTTGATGGGGAAAGGTCATTTTAGAAAATGATAACAAGAAATTCCCTTTCTGTAATACTTTATTACTTAATCCATTAGACCCTCCAATAATAAAGGTGATATGACTATTTCCCCCTATAGCTAAGTTATTCATTTTTTCCGCTAATTCTTCTGATGATAACATCTTTCCATTCAATGCTAAAGGGATGATATAAGAACCATCCCTAATTTTAGATATTATTTTTTCTCCTTCTTTTTCTTTAATATACTCTTCTTCTGCAAGGGATGCATTATCAGGAATCCGTTCATCAGGAACTTCTATAATGTTTAATTTACAGTAACTGGATAGTCTTTTCTGAAATTCTTCAATCCCCAAGTTTAAATATTTTTCCTTAATTTTCCCCACTGCTATTATATCTATTTGCATCTTTACACCACCAAATACCTAGGAGGTTTATTGCAAAAGGCACAACGGCTAGGCTGAGTCCAATCTGTAAAGCTTACTTTATCCAGTTCGTATAAATCAGGGGGTTGCTCATATACTTCTACAAATTCCTCAATGGCATCATCAAGGTGATCTCTACACACTACATACATAAAATCAGCTCCAGTTAAATTTCTTTAATTATAGTATCTATATTATTCTCCAAAGAAATGCAAATCCCTGCAAAATCTAAATTTTAATAACCATATTCCGCTAAAATTACTGTTAATGTTAAAGTTTCTTCTCCTCTAATAACCTTTATTTCTACTTTATCCCCTATTTTTTTATTAGCCATTACCATTCTAAAATCCCGTAAAGAAGTTATTTTTTTGCCATCTGCATGGGTTATTATATCATTATTCCTTAATCCTCCTGCTTGAGCAGGACTATTAGGAGCAACCTCAACTATATATAATCCGTGATCTGTTGCAAGGTTATACTGTCTAGCTATAATAGGGCTTATTTCATTAATCATTATCCCTATCATTGGTCTCCTTACTTCTCCATACCTTACTATTTCATTAACAACATTTCTCACTATATTACTAGGTATAGCAAAACCTAAACCTTCTGCATTGGATATCTTTACACTGTTAATTCCTATAACTTGACCTATAGCATTGACTAAAGGGCCTCCACTATTACCAGGATTTATAGCTGCATCGGTTTGAATCAAAGAAAATACCCATTCATAAACTTCTAAAGATCTATCAGTAGCACTTATTACCCCTACTGCTACCGATTGTTGTAGTTCTAAACCTGTAGGATTACCAATAGCAATAGCCACTTCTCCTACAACTAATCTATCAGAATCCCCAAATTCCGCTGAAGGCAATCCTGATCTGTTAACCTTCAATACTGCTAGATCCGTTCCTGGGTCAGACCCTATAACTTCAGCTTCTAATTCTTCACCATTATCAAGGGTTACTATAATAACTTCTCCCCGTTCTATAACATGGTAATTTGTAACTATGTATCCTGATGGATCAATTATTACACCACTACCTACTCCCCGTTTTACTAATTGAGTAGTTCCCCTAAATATATCCCTTTGATTTACGTAATTACTAATACCTACAACGGCAGGGCTAACCCTTTGCACTGCTTCCACAACTGGTGTCCTTTGATAATCCTTAATTTCCCACTTAAAATCTCTGTTTGAATCCTGAGGAGGTGGTATTAAATCCCCTTCCCTAGGTGGTAGAGTTTGTTGTGGTGAAAAAAATGCTAATGCTATTATACCCCCTAAAAATGAAGATAACAGTGCTACTATAATAATAATTAACAAGCTAGGTCTTTTAGGTTTATAGTAGTATTCAAAATAATCCATTTCTTTTCCTCCCTCTCTTAATATTATTAACCTAAACATTAATTATAGCTTAATGAAGTTAGAAACTTCTTTTCTCGGTAGAATATCTAAATTCACATCAATACCCACTGCAATTTGGGCCTTTGCTAAAATACTTTCCACAGTTACTTTAGCTAGTTGAGGAAAATTATTCTGTTCACTTAAATGGGCTAATAAGACTTTCCGGGTTTTTCCCTTTAACAATTGAACTAATATTTTCCCAGCTGTAGTATTTGATAAATGGCCAAAGTCTCCAAGAATCCTTTTTTTCAGATACCAAGGGTAAGGTCCTGTTTCCACCATTTTTTCATCATGATTGGATTCTAATAAAAGGGTATTTGAATTGTAAATAGCTGCCATTATTTTATCATCAACTCTACCAGTATCTGTAAGAACTCCTAACTTGTGACCCTTACTGGTAAAAGTAAAACCTACCGGTTCTACGGCATCATGATATGTTTTAAAACTTTCAATCTCTAAACTTCCTATTGAAAATTTTTCTCCTACTCCAAAATGATTTAATAGATTGTTATCGATTTTCCCCAATGATTCTTTACATGCTAAATAAGTCTTTTCTGTAATGTAGATTGGTAGTTTATATCTTCTAGATAAAATTCCCACACCACTAATATGATCTTTATGTTCATGGGTAACTAATATACCTTTTAAATTCTTTGGTTCAACGCCGAATTTTTCTAGTCCCAATTGAATTCTTTTACCACTTAATCCTGCGTCAATAAGTATTTCTGTTTCTCCATTTGAATAATAAACACAATTTCCACTGCTTCCACTGGCTATTGAAAAAAGATTCATTTTGACATTTTCCTCTCCACAATTAATTATATTATATATCCCAAATATGTACAAAATTAAATATAAAGATTTTACTTATTAGCTAAAAAATTTACACTTTGTTTAAAGCTAAAAGCCTTCAGCAGCCGTAGCTGGTGAAGGCTAAAACCCTATTCTTCAATAAACTGTATATCTACACCTAAACCCTTAAACTTTTTATCTATATTGGCATAACCCCGTTTAATATGCTCTACATTAGAAATTTTAGTAACACCTTCTGCCATTAAACCTGCTATAACTAAAGTAGAGCCAGCCCTTAAATCTGTAGCCTTAACTTCTGCTCCTTCAAGGGTTTCTACTCCTTCAATTATTGCACTTCTTCCTTCAACCTTTATATTTGCCCCCATTCTCTTCAATTCATCGACATGTTGAAAGCGATTCTCAAAAATATTTTCAGTCACAATACTTATCCCTTTACATGTGGTTAAAAAAGCGGTCATAGGCTGCTGTAAATCAGTGGGATATCCTGGGTATGGGAATGTTTTAACATCGATAGCCTTAGGCTCAATTCCAGTTGCCTTAACCCAAATAAAATCGTCTCCTTCTTCTATTTTTATTCCAGCTTCCCTTAATTTTGCCGTTACAGGTTCTAAGTGTTTAGGGATGACATCACAAACCTTAACATCACCTTTAGTGGCAGCTGCAGCTACCATAAAAGTTCCAGCCTCTATCCTATCAGGAATTACTGTATGAACACAGCCAGTTAATTCTTCCTTCCCTTGTATCCTTATAACATCAGTTCCAGCACCCCTGACAGTAACCCCTATTGAACTTAAAAAGTTCGCCACATCAACAACTTCTGGTTCCTTTGCCGCATTTTCTATTATAGTTAAGTTTTCACAACGGGCTGCCGCTAGCATGGTATTAATTGTAGCACCCACAGAAACTATATCCATATAGACAGAACCACCACATAAGCGGTCAACCTTTAGCTCTACTTCTCCACCAACTAGCTTCACCTTTGCTCCCATAGCTTCGAAACCTTTTAAATGTTGATCTATAGGCCTTGGACCGATTTGACAACCACCGGGCAATGCCACTTTAGAACGTTTAAATCTTGCTAAAAAAGCACCCATTAAATAATATGATGCCCGTAATTTCTTTACTAAATCATGGGGAGCATGATAGGTGTTAACTGTAGTAGGATCAATAGTAACAGTAGTTTCATCATGCCATGTTATTTTTGCTCCTAATTGTTCTAAAATGTTAGTTAAAATTTTAACATCACTAATTGCTGGTAAGTTTTCAATTTTACAAGGTCCTCCCGCAACAATAGTGGCAGGTAATATAGCAACAGCGGCATTTTTAGCTCCACTGATATTAACTTGTCCTCTTAAAACTTGTTTCCCTTTTACTAATAATTTTTCCAAGGTCTTTTCCTCCTACTATAATCTCATATAATTTCATATTTAATTTTATTCAACAAAAAATAATAAATTCCTGCTATTATAATTTCTTTTGTATAAGATTGTAAATTTAACTTACAGTATTAAAATAGTATCCAAAGCCCCTTTTTGTCAATATATATTCAGGTTTGCTAGGATTATTCTCGATTTTCTCCCTTAATCGATGAATAGTGACGTCTACGGTTCTGGTATCTCCATCACTGGCAAATCCCCAAACTTCCTTTAATAACTGTCCTCTAGTAAAGACTTTCCCTTTATTTTGAAGAAGAAAAAATAATAATTCAAATTCTCGCTGACTTAAGTCAATTTTCTTTTCTTTTTTTCTAACTTGTTGTAAATTAGGATAAATTTCTAGTTCCTCTTTATTTTTACTTTTATTATTTAGATAGTGATATCTTCTCAAATGGGCTTTTACCCTTGCTACTAATTCTTTATTACTAAAGGGTTTGATGATATAATCATCAGCTCCAACTTCAAAGGCTTTAACTTTATCTTCTTCTTCACTACTATCAGCGATCATTATAACAGGACAGTCTAATAAATTCCTTATTTCCTCGCAGATTTTAAAGTTTTCAAAGGTAACTTCCAAATTTAAAAGTACTAAATCGGGATTGTTATTAACAAAGTTTGTATAATTTCGAGATAAACACTGATGCAAAATAAATCCTTCTTTTTCTAAAAATTCCTTTGTTAAATTTATATCACCTATATTATCTATAATAAGGAGTTTCGAGTCTTTTGTTTTAATTGACATTGTCATTTCCCCTTAAAAGAACTTACTCCAATTTGTCTCAATCCAATTTATATAGTTTCTTTCAAAATCTATTAAAGATAGACCAAAAAGATTTTTGATGGCATTTTCAAAGGTATTCCCTTTTGCTAATTGGTGAAGTATTTTTAAATGAACTTCATCACCATAAACCTCTTCTAAGAATATACCAATTGTTAATGCTTGTCTATAGGCCAATGCTTGATTGTCTAGATTATAAAAATTTTTAGATAGATCACTGAATGAATAAAGTTTTTCTGGATTTTGGTTGTTTTCATCAATCCATTGTATATTTAGATATTTTAATTCTTCTAATTGAGCTAAGGCTTCTGTATACCAATCCGGATAATTTCCCTTTGTTATAAAATCCACAAAAAAATGGGTCATCTCATGGTGTAATGGCCCGTAATTTTTATATACACTTTTTATATCTTCGATAATATTAACAGGATACCAGTCCCTTGGAGATACTAACTTTATTGTGGCATTTTGATAAACTCCGGAAGCCTTATTGCTTTCATCCCAACCTAATGAATTTAATAGCTGTTCATAAGAAGGGTAGATAACTACTAATGGTCTTCTATTAGGTTTAAAATTATATTTTTTTTGTAAAACAACATAACTTTCTTCCGCTAAATCTAAAATAAATTGGGAAAATACAGCATCATCTTCAGTAAAAGCTACATCTACATTTTCCCCTATTAACCATTGATAGTCCCGATAAGCAACATTTCTATTATATGAAGCCAGAGTATTTCTTACAACAGAAATACCTAATTGCTCTACATTACTCCAATTAAAAAATAATAAATTAAAGATAACTAACCCCAATATTAACATTGTAACAGTTATACCTTTTCTTGTGTTTAAATTTAACATTTCCCTTCCCCCTTCCTTTTAGTTTACATAACACAAAGTATTATATCATACTTTTTCTTCTATGCCAACATGGGCAAAGATAAAAAGACACTGGATAACTTTAATTTATCCAGCGTCTTCTTACCTTTTACTTATGGTGCAAAGAAATTCATTGGGTTGAGGGCAGTTCCATTTCTTCTTATTTCAAAATGGAGATGAACACCTGTTGCTGAACCAGTTCTACCCATCCTTCCTATAATCTGCCCTTGATTTACCCTATCTCCTACTTTAACTGACATACTTTGAAGATGTGCGTAATAAGTCGTATAGCCATTGCCATGGTCAATGATTACTAAATTCCCATAGCCTCCTCTATATTCACTGGTTACAACTCTTCCTCCAGCTGCAGCATAGATAGGGGTTCCAGCACTGTGGGCTATATCCACCCCTGTATGAAAATCAGGTCTACCTGTAATAGGGTGAACCCTGTTACCAAAGTGGGATGTTATTACACCTACCCCATATTGTACCGGCCACCTAAAAATCCCTGTACCTCGACCTGGTAAAGTGGCAGTACCCCTTTCTGCTATTCTCGTTACAGGTTCAACCACTACTTTATTACTTACTTCTACCCGATTAACTTCAACACCGTTTATAAGGGTAATTTCATATTTTACTTCCCTTTGACCTGGCTTTCCTTGGGTATGAACCCTGGTTTGCCAAGTAAACAAATTAGGGGTGTTTCGCCATTGGGTTGTATAGGGGATAGACTCAAACTTTGATTCTTCTTTAACAACTTTGACATTTAATAAAGGTTCTGCAGTTGTCAGTTTAAGTTCTTGCCCTTCGTAAATTATATGAGAATTTAACCCATTGGCAGCTTTTAATTCCTCAACGGTCATATTAGCCCTTCTTGCAATGGCTGATAAACTATCTCCTCTAGATACTTGATATGTTTCATATCTAGGTGTACCCCTTAATAAGAGATTTTTTGCCAATTCGTAGTCCATTATTTCATCAGGTCGTACTGCAACAGCTTTAAACTTAACATCATTGAGAATTTCCACATCTTTAACTGTATCACCCTTTGCGTTGGTAATATAGTACTGCAGTATTTCCTCAATAATTTTATTTGCAACTTCTTCACTTTCTACAACAACTGTTGGTTTACCTTCAACAATTATTAGAGTTCCTGCCGATTCATAAGATACCAATTGTGCAATTTTATATTGCAGATTAGGTAAATGTTCCTGTGGTTTGAGTTGAAATACCCTTTCAGTAGTTATTTCTTGAACTATAACAACATCATATCCTGTTCTTAATGTTTCTTGATTTGTTAAGTGGTCAATTATTCTTTCTAAATCATCGAGATTTTTTACAATCCCCACTTCTTGCCCATCCACAGCTACAGTATATACATAGCCCGGTTGATATTGAGAGTATCCAATATATCCTATTGTTAAAAATACTGCTGTGATTATCAGGCTTACGACTCCAAGTTGCCATTGTGTTAAATTTTTTAGAGTCGTAAATTGGGGGATTTTTAAATCAGCCACACTTTCACCCCTTTCTATTAAAGTCTATCATTAACTATTCTACACAATTTCCTAAAATCCTTTTTATTTGAACCAATTTACATTATTTTTAAGGAAATTTGTTTAACCAAACGATAAAATAAAGGGAAAATTGGTAGAATAGCTATAACTGAGAGTATGTTAAACAAGGTTTGACCATTGGCGATTTGTCTTTCTATTAACTTTGAAGGGGTTAAGAAAATTACTAAATTAACGTAGTGATGAAATATAATAGAAATAATGATAATCCCTAAGAAATTAAATAGTATCTGGCCTACTACAATTGTTTTAGCTTTTTTAGAGAAAGAAAAACTTGCTAAAACTCCAGTTATACAAGTACCTAAATTAGCCCCTAAAATAAGTCCTAACGCTCCTGTTATTTCTAGTACCCCGACTCTACCTAGATTAATTGCTAAAGCAGTTAAAGCACTACTGCTTTGGATCAACGCTGTAAAACCAAATCCTATAAAGATAGCCACCGAAACCTTATCATTTGCTAATAATAATAACTGGTTTATCATGGTACCACTATTGGAGGTTAAAGCTTTAACTGGTATACTCATGTGATATAGTGATAAAATTAGCAAAGAAAACCAAAAAATAGTTTTTCTTATGTTTTTAAATTTTGGTAATACCATTGAAACCAATAAAATAAATGGTAAAAGGAAGAAAATAATTTTTTGAGGTATACTTAAAAGTTGTCCAGTGACGGTAGTTCCTATTTCAGTACCTAACACTGCTGCCAAGCCACTTTTTTCAGAAATTACACTTCCTTCTACTAAACCAATAATCATTAATACAACTATACTACTACTTTGGGTAATGGCAGATAGTAAGGCACCTGCTAAAACCATAAGTAGTATATTTTGAGATTTTAATAATATCTTCCTGTTATTCTCTGTGATTAAATGGGAGCAGGATTTGGCAAACTCCTTTATGATTATTAAAAATATACCTAAAGCAATTACAAAGTGAATACTATGTAAAATTTGCATAAACTAACTCCTTAAAAAAATATGTTTTATAAATAATATTATTTCGGAGTTTATAATATGACAAAAAAACACCTATAACAGGTGTTTTCTAATTTTCTTATGGTGCCTCAGGGCAGAATCGAACTGCCGACACGAGGATTTTCAGTCCTCTGCTCTACCGACTGAGCTACCGAGGCAAAATGGCGGAGCTGACGGGATTCGAACCCGCGATCTCCTGCGTGACAGGCAGGCATGTTAGGCCTCTACACCACAGCTCCTTATTTGGTGACCCCTAGGGGATTCGAACCCCTGTTACCGCCGTGAAAGGGCGGTGTCTTAACCACTTGACCAAGGGGCCTAAATGGTGAGCCATCCGCGACTCGAACGCGGGACACCCTGATTAAAAGTCAGGTGCTCTACCGACTGAGCTAATGGCTCATAACTGACACTTGTATATAATACTATGATATACACAAAGTGTCAATAGTTTTTTTGTTTTTTTATTTCTTATAACAAAGAAATTAACTC
>NZ_FOIF01000065.1 GCF_900111575.1 Anaerobranca gottschalkii DSM 13577
GAAAAGAAAAAGCGACTAAAAAGCCCCTAATAATATTTAACATCATAGCTAAAGGATTTAAATAAAACAAAAGAGATATTATCTAATATTACATACCAATCATGTGCTAACTCCACTCTACAAGGTCTATACTTATTAAAAATTTTTATTTGAAGATGCTCTCCACAACTGATAGGAAAGCGATTTTCTTTTCCTTTGAAATACCAACATTCTTTCTCTTTAGAATAAACTAACTTACCCATCATAGTCCAGTTTCCTCACAAGCTTTAAATACTATTTCTTCATTAATGATATTTGCTTTAAACTGATATCCTAATAAAAGTGCATTAGTTGCTAAATGATTAATAATTCTTGGCCAGCCTCTAGACCTTGATGCAATAGACCTATCTAATACCGTTGGTATACCTAACAACCTTTTCCCTCCATCTGGTTTGGGAATTTCTACTCTTCCTACAGGTTGAGGTTTGTATGTACCCTCAAGTATTCTATCTTTTATGGTTCTCCAGTTTTCTCTTAGTAAAGGTCGAAGTTCATCAACCTTCATTCCATCGATTCCGTGGCTCCCCTTGTTCTTCTCTACCCGTTTGAGGGCTTCAAGTATGTTTTTACTTGTTAGCATAACTTCTAATAGATTATCAGTTGCTGCACTGGATGTTTCCTTTGTTGGTGCCATAGGTATGCTCGGCGCTCTTAGTATACCTTCGGATTCCATCCTATTATTTACGCTAGAGCCTTCATATGAAGTTTTCTGCTGTCTTTGCATATCCTTTGAACCTCTCAAATTCTTCATCCTCCTTAATGTTCAGTCCTTCCCAAGATATATGCATCTATCTCGGTACAATGACCTCTGCTGACTTCTCAAGGTTCAGCCATACATCACTGCATGGGTTGTTATTTCAAAATTCATTTCCATAACTTATCCTTGAGACCTCCCCAGGTAAGTACGTTCACCTTCGTCCCATATACCTGCCACATTTACTACTTAGAATTCGGGTAGTGTTGGACTTCGTCTTGTGTTGCAGACTCGTCCGTCCTAGGTAGCCTTATATGTGGTTCGTGTTCCTCAGGCCGGGATTTTTGCCTAGGGCTTCCTTCAGATTCCACCTCACGATGGACACCCTTGCCTTCGGCTAGTGGTTCCCACTACCAAGCCCACAGCGGACTTTCACCGCCAAGTTAACGCACATGCTGGGCGCACAACTAAAAAAGACAATGGCTTTTTAACCATTGTCTTTTTTACATCCTATACACTTTTCTCCTAAAATCCGGTCAAAAAAGGAAAGGGGTCGATAATTTTTTAATTCTTCAGGGGCTAACCTTTTTACTTCATCATAGCATTTTTTGCAAAGCTTACCCTTAGGATTGTCTATAACCCCTTGTGGCAGTCCTAACTCCCTTAGTTTTTCACTACGTTCTTTTACATAAATGTTATCCACATCTATCCCTTGATCAGATGCAACGACAAGACCAATTTGATCTTGGATATTTTCTGAATCAACAGTAGTAAATTGGAGATTATATTCTTTTGCTAATCTAATATACTCAGCAGCTTTTTTTAGGTCTGCTTTTCTATTGATAACTAGCTTCTTTGCCCGAGGATCTTTAATAGCTTCTTCTATTTCTGGGTATGTTCCTTCTTCATGGAGTTGAGGGATGGAAAGGGCTTTAATCACCCTTTCTCTAAATTCTCCTAAAAATAGGGATTTCTCCTGTTTTTTAAACTCCTCTATCCCTTTACCTTGGATTAGGTATTGTTCAAGCTTATCTTTAGAAGCAAAATGCTTTATTTTATCCCTCTCATCCATACATAAGCCTCCTACCTTTACTTACCTTTTTCCGCAACTTCGATGCGGGTTAAAGCTTTTCTTAAGGCAATTTCTGCCCGTTTGACATTTATTTCTCCACTTCTTTGTTCTAAACGAAGTTCAGCCCTTTTCTTAGCTTCTTCAGCCCTTTTGATATCAATTTCATGGGGAAATTCTGCAGTATCGGCAAGTAACACAGTTTTTTCTTTACTAACTTCTAGTATACCTCCACCAATAGCTACATACTGTTCTTTCCCATCTTTCTTAATCAACAACTGACTTATGTCAATTGTTGTAACTAAAGGGGCATGGTTAGCTAAAATACCAATATCTCCATCTACTGCCCTAGCCATAATCATATCGACTTCTTCTGACATGACCTTCCGTTCTGGGGTGACTAACTCAAATAAAAATTTCATTAGGCATTACTCCCCTTTTTCTGCTCTTTCTATAACTTCATCAATGGTTCCAGCCATGTAGAAGTAACTTTCAGGAATATCATCATGTTTACCTTCAATAATTTCTTTAAATCCTCGAATTGTCTCTTTCAAAGGTACGTATTTACCTGGAGTTCCTGTAAAGGCCTCAGCTACGAAGAATGGCTGAGATAAGAATCTCTGAATTTTCCTTGCTCTACTAACAATTAACTTATCTTCTTCAGATAATTCATCCATACCTAAAATTGCAATAATATCTTGCAACTCTTTATAACGTTGAAGTACTTGCTGTACTCCCCTTGCTACTTTGTAGTGTTCTTCCCCTACAATATTAGGATCGAGAATCCTTGAAGATGAGTCTAAGGGGTCAACGGCAGGATAAATACCTAATTCCGCAATTCTACGGGAAAGGTTAGTTGTAGCATCTAAGTGGGCAAAGGTTGTAGCAGGTGCTGGGTCTGTATAGTCATCGGCTGGAACGTATATTGCTTGTATTGAAGTAATTGAACCTTTTTTAGTAGAGGTTATCCGTTCTTGTAATTGACCCATTTCTGATTGTAGTGTAGGCTGATAACCTACTGCAGAAGGCATCCTACCTAATAGGGCAGAAACTTCAGAACCTGCCTGGGTGAAACGGAAAATATTATCGATAAACAATAGAACATCTTGACCTTCTTGATCTCTAAAGTATTCAGCCATTGTCAAACCTGTTAAAGCAACCCTTAACCTTGCTCCTGGAGGCTCATTCATTTGCCCAAAAACTAAGGCCGTTTTATCTATAACCCCAGAATCTTTCATTTCATAGTATAAATCATTACCTTCCCTAGTTCTTTCACCTACACCGGTAAATACTGAGTATCCACCATGCTCAGTGGCAATGTTTCTGATTAGTTCCATTATTAGTACTGTCTTACCTACACCAGCACCTCCAAAAAGACCGATTTTACCACCCCTTGGATAAGGTGCTAACAAATCAACAACTTTAATTCCCGTTTCTAAAATAGCTGCTGAAGTGTCTTGATCTTCTAATGATGGTGCACTTTTATGAATTTGATGTCTTTCTTTAGCCTTTACTTCCCCTTGGCCATCGATGGGTTCACCAAGTACGTTAAATAATCTACCAAGGGTTTCTTTCCCAACTGGTACACTAATAGGAGCACCGGTGTCAATAGCTTCCATACCCCTTACTAATCCATCAGTACTATCCATAGCTACACATCTTACTGAATTATCTCCAAGGTGTTGTGCAACTTCCACCACTAATTTGGAGTTATCACCATTAACATTTAATGGTATTTCAATAGCATTGTATATTTTCGGTAATTTTCCACCAGCAAAAGAAATATCTACTACTGGACCTATTATTTGAGTTATTTTACCTTTATTCATTGGCCCTTCCTCCTTTCACTTTCTAGTCTAAAGCATTGGCTCCATTGACAATTTCAAGGATCTCTTGGGTAATAGAAGCTTGACGGGCCCTGTTATATGTCAATGTTAATTTTTCAATCATTTCAGATGCATTATCGGTAGCTGATCCCATGGCAGTCATCCTAGCACCATGTTCCGCCGCCTTAGATTCTACCAGTGCTTGATATAGTTTACCTGTTAAATATTTAGGTATCAAATTATCTAATACCTCTTCTACAGAAGGCTCAAACAGATAAATGTTACTTATCTTTTCTCCTTTTCTTTCCACTGGCAACAGTCTCTCAATTACAACCCTTTGTGTTAAGGCATTAATAAATTGAGTATAAATTATATTTACTTCACTGAAAAGGCCTTCCTCTAATAATTGGGCAACTGTTCCATAGATTCTCTGACCATGATTATAATTTGGTTCATCACCAATATCTAAAAACTCCGCTACTATATTGTAACCTTGTTTTTTCATGAGATCTCTAGCTTTTCGTCCCACAACTATTACATAGGAATTTTCTTTATCGATGGTTTTTTGAGCTGTTCTTAGAACATTAGCATTATAACCACCACAAAGACCTCTATCTGCAGTTACAACAATAAAGGCTGGTTTCCCTTGAGGATTCCCTTCAATGATTGGGTTAGTATAATCTCTACTGTTACTCAATACCCTTTCAACAACTTCTTGCATTTTAGCGGCATAAGGCTTTGATTGAATTACTTTATCTTGAGACCTACGTAGTTTTGCCGCTGCCACCATTTCCATAGCTTTGGTTATCTGTTTAGTATTAGTAACTGTCTTTATCCTTCTTTTAATATCTCTGATACCTTGCATAGCATCACCTCATCCCTTTACCGGGAACTTAAGCCCCAATAAAGATCTTTTTGAATTCTTCTATTGCTTCCCTTAACTTAACCTCAGTTTCATCAGAGATTTTTTGCTCAGCCATTATGGCCTCTCCAATTTCTGCCTTATTTTGTTTCATAAATTTAATGAATTCACTTTCAAACTGAGCAATTTGTTTTACTTCAATATCATCAAGATAACCTTTAACCCCTGCAAAGATTATGTAGATTTGCTCTAATACAGGTTTAGGTTGATATTGACCTTGTTTTAATATTTCTGTTAACCTTTCACCCCTTGCCAATTTAGCTTGGGTCGCTTTATCTAAGTCAGAACCAAACTGAGCAAAGGCTGCCAATTCTTTATACTGGGCAAGTTCTAGACGCAAAGTACCAGCAACTTGTTTCATAGCTTTAATTTGGGCACTTCCACCTACCCTTGATACTGATAAACCGACATTTATTGCTGGACGGATACCTGCATAAAATAAATCACCTTCTAAGAATATCTGCCCATCGGTTATAGAAATAACGTTTGTAGGGATATATGCTGATACGTCACCTGCTTGAGTTTCAATAATTGGTAAAGCTGTAATTGAGCCGCCACCTAACTCATCATTGAGTTTAGCTGCCCTTTCTAATAATCTAGAATGGAGATAGAATACATCCCCTGGATATGCTTCACGACCTGGTGGCCTTCTTAAAAGTAGTGAAAGCTCTCTATAAGCGGCAGCGTGTTTTGATAAATCATCATAAATAATTAACACGTGTTTTCCTTGGTACATAAACTCTTCACCCATGGCAGTTCCAGAATAAGGGGCAAGATAAAGTAACGGAGCTGGTTCACTGGCAGTTGCTGCAACAACGATTGTATAATCCATAGCTCCTGCTTCTTCTAATTTTTTAACTACCCCTGCCACTGTTGAGTTCTTTTGCCCAATTGCTACATAAATACAAATTACTCCTGTATCCTTTTGATTTAAGATAGTATCAACGGCAATGGCGGTTTTACCTGTACCCCTATCACCGATTATCAGCTCCCTTTGACCTCTACCAATTGGAACCATTGCATCAATAGCCTTAATACCTGTTTGTAACGGTTCATGTACACTTTTTCTGCTCATAACCCCTGTTGCCTTTCTTTCTACAGGGCGGAATTTATTGCTGTTGATAGGTCCCTTTCCATCTATAGGTTGACCTAGTGGATTAACTATACGACCTATTAAGCTATCTCCCACAGGAACTTCAACTATCCTTCCAGTCCTTTTAACGATATCCCCTTCTTTAATATCAATATAGGGACCTAAAATTATTGCACCTACATTATCTTCTTCAAGGTTAAGAGCCATTCCATAAATTTCTCCAGGGAATTCTAAAAGCTCTCCTTGCATAGCTTGATCTAGGCCATGAATCCTAGCAATACCATCACCTACTTGAATTACAGTTCCTGTATCCACGACTTCAAGGCTTTGTCCATAGCTTTCTATTTGTTTTTTAATAACTGAACTTATCTCTTCTGGCCGTAGTTTAATGTTCATTATTCCCTCACCTCAACTTCCATTACTTGTGCCTTTAACAAAGAATCTTTGATTTTATCTATTTGATGTTTAATACTACCATCAATAACTTTATTGCCTAGTTTAATAATTACTCCACCAAGAATACTAGGATCTTTTATACTTTTGATATTTATTTCTTTTCGGGTCATCTTAATTAGACCTTCCCTTAGCCTTTGAATTTGTTCCTCATCTAATTCAATGGCAGTTGTTACCTCCACATTAATTAAGCCTTTAGCTTTTTCTGCTAGATTAACATAACTGGCTAAAGAATCTTTTATTTGGGAAGCTCTACCTTTTTCTACCATTAGGGCTATAAAAGCAATAGTGTGCTGGTGTAGATTATCCTTCAAACCCTGATTAATAAGGGATAGCTTATCTTCCTTAGAAATTTTAGGGTTTTCGAAAATTCTTTGAAGTTCTGGAGTAGTGTTAAAAACTTCCATTAAAAAGAGACAATCTTCTGTTATTCTATCCACTAAATTATTTTCTTCTGCTATTTTAAATAAACCTAAAGCATATCGATTAGCGATGGTACTTTTCATAACTTTCTCCCATCCCTTCGATAACTTTAGAAATTAAATGATCATTTTTTTCTTTAGTTAAATTTTCTTCAATAACTTTTGATGCGATCATAGTAGATAATATCGCCAATTCATCTTTAAGCTGTGTAACAGCTCTAGCTTTTTCAAGTTGAATTTCTTTTCTAGCCCTTTCAAGGATTTTTTCAGCCTCTTTTTTCGCTTCTTTGATTATTTCCTCTTTTGCCTCATTACCCCTTGATACAGCTTTTTCGATGATTTCCTTTGCTTCATCCTTTGCCTTTTCTAACCTTTCTTCTAACTCTGCCTTAATTTTTTCAGCTTCTTCCCTATTCTTCCGGGCAATTTCAATATCAGATTTAATTCTATTAGCCCTTTGGTCTAGTACTTCCGTCACAGGGCGAAATAACAACCATCTAAGAATTAAGAAAAGACCAACTACAGAAACAAGGGTAAAAAATACAGTGGAAAAAAGATATTCTAACAAAATAAGCCCTCCTTTCACTGAAGGTTATTATAAATATGTGTTTCCACACTGATTATCTTAGTAATAAAATTTTAGATAAACAGGAAGGGAATTTGGGTCTCCCCAATTCCCCTTTCCAATCTATCCAATAATACTTCTAACAATACCAATTAACACAAAGGCAATAACCAAACCGTAGATACCAGTAGTCTCAGCAACAGCCTGACCTAAAAGCATTGTTTGGATTATAGTACCTTTGGCTTCTGGTTGGCGGGCTACAGCTTCAACACCTTTACCAGCAGCGTAACCTTGACCAACTCCTGGACCAATACCTGCTACAACGGCAACACCAGCACCTAAAGCTGCAAATGCTGCTACAGTTAGTAAAGTATGTTCCATGTTTTTCCCTCCTTTCAAAAAGGTTAAAAACCATTAATCCATTGCTAAAGTAATGAAAACCATTGTAAGCATTAAGAATATAAATGATTGTAGTAACCCAGCAAATAAATCAAAGTATAAATGGGGAATAATCGGTACAAATAGGGGTGCCACATCATAAATCATTGCTAAAATTGCTGTTCCTGCAAATATATTACCAAATAAACGGAAGGCTAGGGAAACAGGTTTTGCCAGTTCACCAATGATGTTTAAAGGTAAAAATATAAAAACAGGTTCAGCAAATCCTTTAATGTGACCAAAACCTTTTACTTTTAAACCATAATAATGGATTAACACAAAGGTCATAACTGCCAATGTACCGGTTACATTGATATCTGCTGTTGGAGGCCTTAAACCAAAAATCCCTATAATATTGGCAAGGCCGATGAAAATAAACAAAGTTCCCATGTATGGTGCAAAACCCCTTCTACTTTCACCCATGGTCGAAGTTACTGTGGAATTGATAGATTCTACTATAAATTCCGCTAGGTTTTGCATCCCTGATGGTACTTCACTTGTAATACTTTTTCTTAAAATCCAGGCAAAGAGAATAATTATTGCCATGACAATCCACATTACAATTACAGATTCAGAGATGGGAATCCCAAAAAAATCAAAGACTCGAGGTCCGTCAAGGATCCTTTCCATAAGTTAACTATCCCTCCTCTCATACTTTAATTTTTGTCTTTTCCAAAATTCTTGAATATAATTTTTAATGGAATAATATACTCCATCAAATAGTATTACAAACTTAACCATTAATAATCCTACTACTATTCCTACAAAATTTATTTCTGGAGTTACAAACCCTACATACAATACCCCTGCATATAGTATATATCTAATCAAATAATTTATTATTGCCCTTGCCTTTGCTTTTTGGGGATCATTTAATTCTACTAATTGCAAAGCTGCTAAGGCCATTAACCTAAAGCTAAGAATGCTGATAACTCCTCCTGCTACAACTCCTACAGCTACATCGATATTTCCTATAGAAAAGGCTGAAAATCCTAAGATACCGACTACTAAAACAACCCGTTTAGCAATTTTAAAAAACTCATTATGTACTTCTTTAGGTAGCAATTACACCACCTCCAGTTACAGTTTGGCAATCAACTGATAGACTGACCAAAAACCTGCACCAATACCTAGAAATATACCTAAAATAAAAAGAAAAAAGCTTCCCGTTAATCTTTCTAAATAAGTTCCTAAATAAAAACCTATCATTATACAGGCGGTCATTAGTATTCCAATATATGTAATTAAGCTGAAATATTTAAACACTTTCGACAAACTTCTCACCTCAATATTATACAATATATGCTAAAAAAAAACAATTTATTCTCTATGTAAAATTTTGTAGAATAGATTGTTATTTTAGCACTAATATTTTTTTCTTAATATTGACATATTATCATAAAAAGTTGCTATACACAAATAAGGGGCTGTCGGGAAATAGGCACCAAAAAAGTCAGCTTGACTCATAAGAGTTAGCTGACTTTTTTATATAAAAAAAGCGCCATTCGGCGCACTTAAATTCATTTATATTTTATAGTGCTCTCCATGAACTCCTATATAATCTTTGGGATACATTTCTGCTCCACAACTCTCACAGCTAAATCTAGGTGGTATTGATGTATCTCCATCATCCATCATATCAAAGTATTCCACTACTTCCTTGGGAACTTTTTCTACAATCTTGCACCCCAAACAAACATACTCTAT
>NZ_FOIF01000066.1 GCF_900111575.1 Anaerobranca gottschalkii DSM 13577
GCCTTTTCTAAATTCTCCCGGTTATTAGAACATACTCCCCCTGTTAAACCAAACTCTGTATTATTAGCTATTTCTAATCCTTCAGCAAAGTTTTCAGCTTTAATAACTGCCAAAACAGGACCAAATATTTCTTCTTGAGCTATAACCGATTGGGGTGGAACATCAATTATTACTGTAGGTTGGATAAAATACCCTTTATCTCCCACCGGTTTTCCACCATAAACCAATTTTCCTTCTTTTTTTCCTATCTCAATGTATTTTAAGATATTGTTAAAGGCGTACTTATCAGATACTGGTCCCATAAAGTTGTTAAAATCTTCAGGAATTACAGATATAACTTCATATCTCCACATTTCATTTACTCTATATCTATTTACCCATGTCGGTAAATAAGCTGTTTTTTTAAAGTAGTTTCCCCTGTCTTTAGTTTTTTTGGTATGTTACATATACTACTATTCCATCTTCTGTATAACGATTATTTAAAAATTCATATCTCTGATTAAAAATAAAGTTTCCTAAAGAATATGCTATAACTGTTTTGTGTTCATCTTCCCTTTCAATAGTTTCTATAGGTTGAATCACATGGGGATGGCTTCCAAAAATAATATCTACATCAAAAGAGTTTAACCTTCCAGCCATTTCCTTCTGAAATTTATCATAACTCCGTTGATATTCACTATCCCAATGGACTACAAATACAATCATTACCTAAGGATTGTGTAATTTTAAAACATCTTGTGATAAATTTAGGTTTAATGATATCGATTTTGGTACCATTGATGGATTCCTAGGTATATTGATTTAGGCCAGTGTAACAACTACGGCTCTGCTGTGAAAATCGCTTTAGTATTGGCAGAAGCCTTTAACTGCTCAGTTAATGAACTAACATTAAGTATTGTTCTTTCTTGGTTTGAGCAAAAGGCTGTAGCAATTCTTTTAAGTCTCTTTAGTTTAGGTGTACAAAGTCCTAAACCACCAGAATTTATTTCTCCAGGAGTGCTAAAGGTTCTGCAAGAAACCTTTAACCTTAAATTAACGGGAGATCCTTAAGAAGATTTAAAAGCAATGTTAGGATAAGGACAAAGGGATTAAAAAGAAGGAATCCTTGAATACAAAAAGGATTCCTTAACAAAAATATATATGTCAAAATTATAATTCGAATAATAAACATAAAGACCTTTTATATAAATATTTCTTTTAATTAGGCATTTTTTATCCACATAAATTGGTAAGAATCTAACATTAAGTCTCCATCAATTTTCTTATCTGTTAATAAATCTATTCCTTTTATTGTACTTTTAACCTCTATCTTTTTGCAGTCAACATTTACAATAAAAGTCACTTTATCTCTTGTTTCTTTATTTTCACGCTCAAGGGCAAAAATCTTATCACCAAAATCTAAAATTCTCTGTTCAGCATAAGGGGAAAATGCACTATTTTTTTGACGGATATAAATTAAGTTTTTAAGTCCATTGAATATTCCTTTTCTCAAGCAATCACTATCTAATTCCTTAATCAATCTGTTAAATTCTAATTTTTCTCTATTTATTCTTCTTTTTATGCCTGATTGTTTGAAACCAATATAATCGTTTCTTGAACCTAAAAGAGAATGATAGTAAATAGCTGGAACTCCTATGAAAGATAAAATTATCGCATGAGCAGCTAACATTTTCTTTATTTGAATTTCGCTTTCTTTATCCTCTTCTAAGTTAATAAGTGCATCAAAATAGTTTATGTTAAGTTCATATACAGACTGATTACCATCATCATTTGTTTTATAAGATACTTGACCTCCATTTTTTATTACTTTATTTATTAATATTTGTTTCTCATCTTCTTCTAAAATTCCTTCTATTGGTCTAATACCTATTCCATCATGACTAGCTAGAAAATTTAAATATGTTGCAGTATCAGATATTTTACATATACTTTTGGCCCAATTGGTAAGTTTTTGAGAGTTATGCACAGTAAATGTATAAAGCACAAGAGGTGGTAATGCAAACTGATAAACCATATTGGCTTCATCATTACCATTACCAAAATAACTTATATTTTCATTATGCGGAACATTAGTTTCTGTAATAATCTGTATATTAGGTTTAAAATAATCTAATAACAATCTCCAAAGTTTTATTATTTCATGGGTTTGCGGGAGATGCATACATGTTGTTCCAGATTCCTTCCATAAGAAACCAATAGCATCAAGCCTTATACTAGATGCACCTCTATTTGCATACATTAATAATACTTCTGTAAGCTCTAAGAGTACAGGAAAATGTTTGTAATTAAGATCAATTTGATCTTCACTAAATGTTGTCCAAACGGTTTTTATACCATTTCTGCCCACATATTCATGAAATAATGCAGATGTTCTAGGTCTTATTACTTTACTTGTATCAAAATCCGACTTTTTGATTATAAAATAATTATTATATTTTTCTTCTTCAGATAAAAAACCTTTAAACCAACTACTCTTTTTAGAAATATGATTTGCTACAAAATCAAACATTAAATTATAATCTTTAGAAAGAAGTTTAATATCATCCCAACTACCAAGACGTTCCTCAATTTTTGTATAATCTACAACAGAAAATCCATCATCTGATGTATATTCGAACATAGGTAAAATATGAATGTCTGTTATTACATCTCCTATATAATGTTTTAAAAACTTATGCAAAGTATTCAATGGTTTTGTATTATTTTCATATATAGAATCACCATAAACAATCAAATAAACATTCTTATTTGTAAGTGGGCATGATTTAGCCCATTCTTTTTTCTCCCACTTTTTAATCAAGCTTTTCATATCTTCAATATAGTTATTCCTGTAATCAACTCCGTATATCTTTTTTAATTTTGTTTCAATTTTTTTTAGCAGTTCATCCCTTTTCATTACTTTTCACCTTCAATACTTTTTATTTTTAAAGTCACATAACTCTTAGGATTAACTTTTATTTTACCTTCTTCTGTTTTAATTTCATCTTCAAATAAATTTACAAATGTAATTTGGGGGTTTTTACTATACTTTATGTTAAAATCTTGTTTAATTTCAGAAGGATTAAATACTCTGACTATAATACCATCTTTTTCATGGGCTAGTTTACAACAGCTTATAAACACTCTATCATTGTCAATACTAAATAATGAATATACAGACGGTAGTTTTTCAATAGGTAAAGGAATTTGGAATTTCTCAAGTCTTTCATGAAAAATATTTAAACTTTGTTTTTGATACACTGCAAAGTGTTCAATAAAATCATAAGAAACTTTAAAAATTTTACCCGGTTCAAATGAGGAATCTTCAAAAAAAACAGCATACTCAAATTCCATTCTTTTTAAGAGCTGTGCCTTTGGTGTATATACAACTTTATTGTTAATTCCTGATGCTCTTCCAGGTCTCCAAGCAATATTATCCTTTCCTAGGACACCAACACTTCTAAATAAAGTTAATGCAAGCCTACCATCTTTAAATGCTTCATATTCTTTAATACCTTTTGTAATAACAGCAAAATTTGATTTTTCATCCGTTATTGCAGCAAAGTTTTCAAGTGGATATATACTTACTGGTGCTTCAACAAACTCTTTACTTGCCCAATCCTTAAAATAAGGATTTTCAATATTATGTTTTATTACACTAAATCCTTGATCGACATATGAGTATTTTATATTTTTTATATCTGTATTAAATATTACTCGAACTCTATGATCCATTATATTATTATCTATTTCATGCTTTACTCTTATAAAATTTTCACCTTTTCTTAATTCAAAGGTAGTCTCTATAGAAAATACATGTGAAAAATCTTTATTTTTCCTTTTTTCAATATCCAAAGGTAGATTTATAGTATGGGATACTTTCATAATTTGTACTAAATCTCCTTTATAAACCTCCATCACTCTTGCATTCTTTATATATAAAGGCTTATCTCCCTCTAAAGGTGAAAAATCATAAGAATCACCATCATCAGCTTGCTCTTCAAAAATAATAAAATTTTTAAGTTTTTTATTAGTTACTTTATATAATAAACTTAACTCGCCACTTTCACATTTTATTTCATATAGTTCATTGGATATTTTATTAGATAACTTTCTATTGGTTACCATTGTTCTACAATTCTTTAATTTGATATTATCTTCTATTATGAATGTTGCGTATCCCATTGATGGAATATCATTTATTTCAACATTTAATACATTCCTGTAATATCCTTCAATTTCAATTTCCTTTTCACCTTCAGCAGTTACAACTATCTTTTTACCTCCACTTACATAGTTTTGTTCAATAACATCAAAGTTTATAGGATTCTTGTTTAAATCAAATAATCCAAAATCTTTATTTTTTGTATATAGTATAGTTTTAATATTAATATTTCTAGAATGGGGCATTGTATTAAATACGACAAAAATTTCTTCTTTTTCACATCCTTTACTTATAGCATAAGTTAGCTGCTTTTTCAGAATATTAATGATACAGTCAATTGTATTATTTACTTTATTAAGTCTTATTAAAATATTGGTATTAGTTTCATCTGAATTACAACCACATATACTATCATGTGCATGAACGTCAAACATTTTTTTCCAAATATTATCAATTAATTTGGATGGATATTTAATTCCAAGACTTTTTCCAATTACACAAAGAGGTTCTAAAATATAAAGTATTTTATTCTCAATAATATTATTAAGGCTTTTTATATCATACCTCTGAGAGCGTATAGTATTATGAATCCTAGAATTTTGACAAGCAATAAGTTCTCCTTCTATAACATTTGAAAAATTACTATCCTTCCAAGTTTCTTTCATAAACTCTTCATAATCTGAAAGCATTAAATAATAATTAGAATTGATAGAATTTATTTCTTTAATAACCTTAGGTAAATTTTTATTTACAAGTACTTGATCCCCACCTGCTGGCAATAGAATATTATTAGAGTTTTTATTTAGTTTGCTTAATTTTTCTAATATTGGAAGAAGCTCTGTATTTACATAATCTGATTCACTAGATAAAAATTTACCAGGACCATAACCTAAATAGATATTATTTGTCTTAATTCGTTTTCCATCTGGTGATTGCCATATGAAGTTGAGGTCTCCTTTTAATTGATCTTCATATATTCCTCTTTGCACTACAGCATATTCAATACCAAATCCTTCAAAAATTGATGGAAGATAGCTATTTTGTCCAAAAACATCTGGTAAATACCCAATTTTCATATAATAACCCATTTCTTGTCCAATTTTTGTACCATATAATAAATTACGTATTATTGATTCCTTATTTACTAACAAAGTATCTGTTTGTGTATACCAAGGACCTACTAACAATCTTTTATTTTTTATAAGGTTCGTTATTTTTTCTACTTTTTCTGGATAAATGTTTAAAAATTCTTCTATAATAGAGATTTGCCCATCAAAAACATATGATTTAAAATCTTCATTCTTTTCGAGGACATTTATAAGATATTCTAAATTTTCACAAAGAAGTACATTAGAATCTTCAATTGTGAAATACCATTCTCTATCCCAATGTGAATGAGGTACTACAAAAACTTTTTTAGCCTTATCCATATTTTACCTCCATTAAGCTTCTTTTCTTTTTAGAACCCTTTCAAAAGACAGTTTATAACTTCCACTCTCTTCCAATAATGATTGCTATAAGGGGGCAAAGCCCCCTTATTCTTTTTTAAATAAATATTAATACCGAGATTTTCTTTTTAAAATTCTAAATCTTATAAATATGTTGGAAAGTGCTATAAACAATGTCCCAACTAGTAATCCTATGATATATGCCCATAAATTTTCTACTAATGGCCATCCCCAAATAGCAGGAAGTGGATACCATTGTACAGCTCCAAGTAAAACTGCAGTAACTGAGCCCAAAATAGCTCCAATAATGTTTATTGGTATAGTTATTAAAGGATTTTTAAGCATAAAAGGTATAGCGCCTTCACTAATAGCTATAAAACCAAGTAAAATTGATGTCCTACCAGCTACTCTTAAATCTTCATCAAAAACCTTACGTCCTACTAAAAATTTATCAAGAATAGTTGCAAGACCAAGACCTATCGGTGGAATTACTATTGATAATACTCTAGGTGTCAAAGGAAATATTCTGTCTGCAGCAAGCCCTATTGCAATTGCTCCTGCTGCTTTATTAACTGGACCACCGAGATCAAAAGCAGTAGCTGCTGCAATAATTGAAGAAAGAGTAATTGTACCTACTTCTCTTGAAGATAATATTAAATTTTTAAGTATTTCATTTAATCCACCAAATACAGGATCTACAATATAAAAATTTAAAAGAAATATAGATAAAACACTAACCCCTGGTATTATTAACATAGGCTTCATTGCACTTAAACTTTTTCTCAACTTTATTTTTTCATTTAAGAACTTAGAAATATAACCTGCAGCAATCCCTAATATTAATGCCCCCAAAAATCCTGAAGGTATTCCATCTTTAATACCCCAATGTGTATAATGTAAACCAGCTGCAAATACACCACCTAGAAACCCTGATACCAAACCAACCCTATCAGCTATCGCATAAGCAACAAAAGCTGAAAATATTGGATACATAAAAGCAAATATTAACCCGCCAAACCTATCTAGATAATGTAATATTCTAATGATTTCATTAGGATTTGTTGCATATTTAGAATTTCCTATTTCTTGTACAATTCCAAATCCCATAGCACCTATCTTTGCTATACCAATCATAATACCTGCAGCAACAATCACAGGAATCATATATGATATACCTGTCAATACAGCCTTAGATAATTGATTTACTATGCCAATTTCGCTTGAATTTTCACTAACCAATATTTCATCATTTTTGTTTAGTATTCCGTCTGGTTTATTTAGTGCTTTATTTATTAATTCTTTTGCATTTTTCAAAGGTTCCGTAACATTTGACATTATATAAGGCTTCCCATTAAATCGTTCTATACTCTTAGGATAAATGTCAGTTGCAAAAATTATTGCATCTGCTTTCTGTATTATATCATTTGTATGTGGGTTCTCTATACCATTTGCTCCCTGCTTTTCAACTAAAATTTTAACTCCCATTTCTTGTCCTGCTTTTTCAAGGGCTTCTGCAGCCATATACGTATGAGCTATACCTGTCGCACAAGATGTAATCGCAAGAACAATTTTATCACTATTTGAAATTTCATGTTTATTCTTATTATAATTTAGTGCTTCTATAAATTGACTTTTGTTTTTTGCAAGTTTAAGGTTATGCAAAAAGTTTTTATCCATTAAAGCAGTTGATAGTTGTGATAATAATTTTAGATGTTTTGTACTTGCCTCTTGTTCAGGGATTGCTAGAAGGAAAACCATATCAACTTCGTTTTTTTCATTTATACTTTCCCAATCTGTAATTTTATTTTTTAACCTTGCAACAGCAAAAGCACTTTTTTTAACGGCTGAAGATTTACCATGAGGTATAGCAACACCATCTTCAAGACCAGTAGGAGATTGTTTTTCTCTTTCCAAAACCGCTTGTAAAAAATCATTTTTTGAAGTTATGATGTCATTCTCATAAAGAGCATCTACAAGTTTTTCAATGACATCATTTTTACTAGTTGCATAAAAGTCCAAAACAATTAGTTTTTCATTTGTCATACTCTTTAAATTCATACTCTTACCCCTTTCTTTTAAAATTTACAATAAAAATTACCTAATTAACTTTTACCATAATCTAATATAAAATTATTATACAAGATAAGTATAATTTTACTTTTTGATACTTTTGTATTATAAAGCCAAATTCAATGGTTTTGAAAATAAAAGCTTGAAAGCCTATTATTAAAGGCTTTCAAGCTTAAAACAAACCATTTTCTTAGGTTTATTACACCTCAATTAACCGTATCATAATTAAGGTTGACTTTGTACGTTATTGCTTATTGTTGTCATAAATTTGATAAAAACAGAAAGTTTATAAAAATTATGATATAATGTATAATATAGTTAATATATACATGTTTATAAACTTTAGGAGTTGATTATATGGGAAAACTCATAAATAAATTTTCAAATTATATTCCATCATTAAGTTATGCAGAAAAACATGTTTTTTATTACATAGACCAAAATTTTGAAAAAGCAAAAAAACAATCTTTAACAAAAATTGCAACCGAAAATAATGTAAGTACTACCACTGTAATAAGAATGTGTATCAAACTTGGTTTATCTGGATTTTCTGAATTAAAATATATATTAAAAAGCTTAGATTACAATGAATCTAAAACAAAATACAATTCTGTAGATGCTGTAAAAACTAATATAGAATCAACACTAACAAACTTAAATTATCAAAATTTAAAAATATTAATAAGACACATAATTAGTTCTAAAAAAATAGTTATTGTTTCAGTAGGATTATCTAAACCTATTGGAGAATATTTTGCAAAGCTTTTAATTCAAGCTAACAAAAATACTATATACATATATGAATCCCATATAATAGACCTTATCCCTGGAATGGTAGATTATAACGATCTTATTATTTTTATATCAAATAGTGGTGAAACAAAGACGTTAGTTACCGTAGCAGAAAAACTAAACTACCAAAACTTTAAAACTGCAGCTATTATAAATTCAGTAGATTCCTCTTTATCCAAACTCGTTAACATATCAATATGTGGTCTATCTAATAAAATAGAATATAAAGGATATGATATTTCTTCACGCTCTATACTTCTAGT
The DNA here is from genome assembly GCF_900111575.1 of Anaerobranca gottschalkii DSM 13577. Lineage (NCBI taxonomy): Bacteria > Bacillati > Bacillota > Clostridia > Eubacteriales > Proteinivoracaceae > Anaerobranca > Anaerobranca gottschalkii. Next base: position 8,718 of record NZ_FOIF01000066.1, read on the forward strand.
GTTAATTGACATTTTATTTTTAATGTACATTGAAGAAAAAAAATCGAATAGAACAATTCGTTAGTTCCCTTAGGTTCTAGAAATACTAAAATTACCTTCTAAGCAAAAAGAATAAATATTAAAAATCTTTTTCTACAAATTTTATTTCTTTTTTACTTAAATGAAATAGTTCATAAACCTCTTCATCAAGTTCTTGATATAAGTTATTTAGAATTTCTTCTTTATCCTCATCCTCTTGTAAAATTAAGTTAACTAGCCCTTCTATTTCCTTTTCTTTGCTAAAATCAATTATTGGTATTGGAAAAGCTTCGATATGGTGTCTTAAAACTTTAAAACTGGAAAATATATTTTCAAAGTAAAATTGTAATGGAGTGGAATTTAGCAAAGCTAATATGTATTTAATATTAAAAGTACTTTTAGGTA
>NZ_FOIF01000067.1 GCF_900111575.1 Anaerobranca gottschalkii DSM 13577
TTTATATCAATTTTTATTTCATCAAGTCCTTTTATGCTTTCCATTACCTTTTGCCTGCTTATATCATAGGGCTGAGCACTCTTTTGGTATGATACATCTATTGCTTCTTCTATCATTCTGCTTTCCAATAATGTTTCTACTCTCTGATGTGGCTTTATACCAACTATTTCATCGGATAAATATTTGTATTCTTTCCCATTCTTTGATACATAATAGGTCCTATTGTATTCTACTTCTCCAAATACTGTAAGCAGTGTGTTTTTATCTGCTTTTCTTTCTACATACCACTTCTTTTTCCTCTGTGGATCTTTTTTTACTGCTTCGTTTAATTCTTCTAATAATTGTTTGATAATATTACTAATTGTTTGATAATATTACATCCTATATTTTTTAGCTTTTTCTCTAATACTATTATGAATTCTGATAAATCTCCTTGTCTAGATATTATTTCAATAAAATTTTTTTCAATCATAGTGTAAAATTATTGCGGGAAAATTTAATAATATAATAAAAATTCAAAATTAACCTTGACATACAAAAATAAACTGGTATAATTTCAATTAGAAAATGTTTCCTTCGGTGCAATAGTCGTAGTAAGAGTATCAGCAGTAAGAGTATCATAAGTTAGCCTAGAAGCGAAAAAAAGGGGGGGTGTACAGTAGCGCAGAACTCTGGTGGAAGTGTCGGTTTTTGTTTTTTCAATTATTTTTAAGGAGGTGATTAAAGAATGATCCAGGCAAATGGTGTGAATTTATATGAAAACCCGGAGCTCGTAAATTGTTCTGATGTTTTCTCGTTTGAGCCGCAAGGAATAACTATATCCGTAGCAGGTAGTATTAATATAGTTGCCGATTAGTTGCCGACATAAGCAGTATTGGTACCATTAAAATTTGTATCCCTCTAAATTTTTTAGAGGGATACAAATTCTACTTAGGAGGCTGGTAGATTGAAACAACCTGAATTTCATAACTACATAGTACAGATACCTATCGAACAAGGAATAATGCTCATTGATTTTTTTAGCGGGAATACTGTTTTGCTACAAAATATGCATGCTCTCGAAAAAGATGACATCAGTAGACTGCGTCAAATGGGGTTTTTAAAGGGCTCCGAGAATAAACAAACTGAACTTAAAAAACGGTGGAAAAAAAGTTTTTTAGACAATGCAAGCTTTTCATACATGCTGGATGCCTCTCATAGCTTATTACCCGAGATTATAAATTATATTGATCATGATGTCGAGAGCAGAAAGACACCTAAACTAAATTTGGGAATTGTGCTGTATGATAACCTTCCTTACATCTTATCTGACATCTTATCTGGCCACCTGGAAAAATGGAAGCATACTAAATGCGCTTTGGCGCTTCGCTTTCTGGATAACGATTATTTTTCCTCCCGGCAAAATTATCCCGAAATTTATACTTTCATTTATCAAATGTTAAGTAAGGGAGCGTCAGTTACTTTACATATAACTATTCAAGAACCGTCTGATTTTATTAAGTGCATGCCAACTATGCAAAAGCTTACAAATGATTTTAACTTACTTATCACGCCAGAAATACCACTGCAACCAGGTAGCTCTGCTGAATCCTTTTTGCCTTTTGTAGATGTATTCTTTAAATATCAGTTGTATGCTTTGGTTCACCATGTGTATGTTATACCGGGTGGGCTAACTTCAGCCGAAGTAGCATTCAATTGTATGCGCAAAATTGATTATCGATTTTATGATGGATTCTTTGACATGATTTTTCGCCACAATTTGGACAAGTTTGTAAGGGTAGTTGGCGGAGGAGTATTGCGAAGCATTCAATCATTTATAGATACAAATTTTTACCTCATTCCAATGTTAATTCGTTGCCGAGCCGGAAGCCTAGTAATATTTAAAGAATCATCGATTATTTGCTGTGCTGCAAAACAGAGACAAGCAAAGTCCAACTTGCTCGATGAAAATATATGCGGTTATATAGGCAAAGAGATTTGCAGGTACCAGGAATCACAACTGTTGTATGGCGGCCTGAATAAATTTAATTTTGCCACCTACGGGGGAATATGCCCTCATCTTTCTTCGGAAAGGCAAACCCAAAATGTAAAAGCTCTACTTTCATCGTTTTTTCATCATTATTTTACCCAAAAAGGAGGAGATTATAATTAGAATCGCGCTCGTAAATCCTTACTTTCCAAGCGTTCAAAGGCAAAAAGCGGGACATGAATCTTTGGGTTTGCTCTATATTGCGACGGCAGTGGATAACATTGCAGAAGTCCATCTGTTCGATGCTATTATTGACTCAATGGATGAAGAAGAAATAGCCAAGGGAATAATGCAAATCCAACCAGACTTAATAGGTTTCAGTTTAAAATTCGCTGCCAACATAGAATCCACAGTTAAGACAGTTCAAATAATCAAAGGTTATGACTATAAAGGAATTATCGTGATGGGAGGTAATACCGCTACATTTTTGTACGAACATCTGCTTAGAAATGGTTTTGCAGATGTTGTTGTGTTACACGAAGGGGAGCAAACATTTTATGAGTTGGTTAAGGCAATTAAAGAAGCTGGAAGATCAGGCTATCAAGCAAGACTATATGGCGTTAGCGGAATTGCTTTTCGAGATGGTCAGGGGAGGATTGTCCGAACTAAGGACAGAGGTTTCATAGATAATATTGATTCCATTCCATTTCCACAAAGGAAATATTACGATCACTTTTACCGCAAGAGTTCCTCTATCTACATGTTTTCTAGTAGAGGATGTTGTTATTCTTGTTTCTACTGTTCAACTACTAGAATGTGGGGGAACAGATGGAGGGGTAGAAGCCCGGAAAATCTGGTAGATGAAATCAAAGAAGTTTTAAATCAATATCCGAATATCCATAACTTCAATTTTGTTGACGACAATTTCTTGGTCAGCAGAACTCGAGTAGAAAAATTTATTGAACTAATTAAAAAAGAAAGACTAACAGACAAAACTTACAATTTTTCTGCTCGGCCTGAACTCCTGGATGCTGACATATTATCCCGGTTGAAATCAATTGGGTGTTCGAAAATTTTTCTTGGTATCGAATCAGGGAGTCCTAAAATTTTAAAATACTTAAACAGGAGATATTCCCCAGCGGAAATAATTAATAAAGTAGACTATGCTGAGAAGATTGGAATTGAAATTGTAGCATCTTTCATGATTGGATTACCTTTCGAAGAGTCGCAAGACATAGATATGACTTTCACTCTCATTAAAGAAATACCAGCCACTAATATTCAATGCCACATATTTACACCATTACCAGGAACTCCTTGTTATGACAACCATGAGGCATTTGGTTTAGATATAAAAGAACATAATCCATTAGAAATTAATTTGGATAGCGAGACATTTAGCACTGCGAATCTTTCTAAAGAACAGTTGAGATTGTTACACAGGAAAGCTTTATCGCTGATCAGGCATAAACAATTCACCCGGCAACTAAAACCGCACGACAGTTATTTAAGGGGGTGAAATGATGCCTAATGAAATAGTCTTGAGTGCTGATAGGATTGTGAAGACCTATACAGTAGGTAAAAGAACTGTTGAAGCAGTAAAAGAAATTAGTTTTGATGTTTTTAAGAATGAAATATTTGCATTACTAGGTCCCAATGGTTCAGGAAAAACAAGCACGATTAAAATGCTGTTGGGGTTAACGCTCCCGAATGCAGGCTGTATAAACATGTTGGGCTTCCAGATTCCAAAAGATGTAAATAAAGTATTAGGTCATACCGGTGCCATTCTGGAGGGCGCGCGCAATCTATACTGGCACATGTCGGTTATGGAAAATGTATACTATTTTGCCAATATAAAAGGGAAAGAAGTTGCACAGGTCAAGGAGCCAATGGAATTATGGGCTGAAAAACTTAATATGGCAAACAATTTAAATATGCCAGTGGGAAGATTGTCAAGAGGTATGCAACAAAAAGCTGCACTAATATGCTGCTTAGCTATGAATCCCTCTATATTGATATTGGACGAGCCGTTATTGGGCCTAGATGTTATGACGATGTTTGAAATGGAAGATGCCATTAGAGAATTAAAAAAGTATACAACCGTAATTTTATCCTCCCATAATTTAAGATTTGTTGAAAGAGTAGCCGACAGATTGGCAATTCTTAAGGAAGGAAGCCTTATTGCTATGGGTCCCATTAATGAATTGAAAAAAAGCATATCCCTCTTTCAATTCCGTTTAACGTTGCAAAAAAGAGAAGCCAACTGGGGTTATCTTCAGGATATCGAGTCTATGCATAGTAAAGGTGTAAAGGTAAAAGTAACTGAGGTGGACGATTACACCGATATTGTTGAGCTAACTTTGAGTCAGCCGGAATTGATATTTGACATCATGAGCACTCTTAAAGAGTACAATGCTGTTCCGATAGAAATTTCTACTTTAGGTGAATCCTTTGAAGAAGTATTTTTAAGTTTGATTGAGAGGGGAGAGCAACTTGAAGCTTGTGTTTAAAGCAGAGTTTCGGAAGCTTAAGCGAAAGCTTGTCAATGAACCGTTAAGCTTGCTACCAATGTTATTTTTTCTGTATACATTTTTTTGGATCATTACTCTTTCCGCCAGATTTATTGGTGGCGAAACAGATATGTCTCCTTTGATTACTCACAATATGATGGGGTATATAGTATGGTTTTTTACCATTTCAGCCGTAGGAGCAATACCTCAAACTCTGCAGGAAGAAAGAGCAGTAGGAACTTATGAGCACCTTAATTTGTCTGTGGTTAATGTAAAGTATATATTTCTGGCTCGAAGCATAGTAAACTCAATCCATAATATTTTTATTCTGGTTATATTTGTGCTGATCATAAGCCTAGTGCATAGTTTTAAGCTTCTTAACTTTAGTTCTAGTTTATTGGTACTTTTATTGTCTATACCAGGGCTATATGGTTTTGCTTTCATTCTAACAGCTTTACTACTTAAGACTAGGGAAATAGGCAGCTGGCTAGGTTTATTAAACTTCTTGATAATTATTCCCGCGATCATTCAGAGTCATATCCTCCCGCCCGTGTTGCGTACTGCTCTTACCTATTGGCCTGTTTATCAAGCTGCAAATGTTTTGCGCTTAATAAATTTAAATGGTTTAATGCTTTCGGAGTTACAAACAGAATTAATAATATTGTTGACCTCCTCTTTAGTTTTTTTCGTTCTGGGTATTGTATTTTTTGATTTAGCCAATAAATCAGCCAAGAAGCGAGGCGTTCTTGGCATATATTAGTCTCTTAAAGAGGATAAAGGAGGTATAAAAATGCTGGAGTTCCAAACTCTTGTGAATAAAATTTATTCTTCTCTCAACTTGAACGCTCTTGATGCCGCTACAATAGACAAGTGCAAGAAAGTTATTGTCGATAGTAAAAATTTGTTAATACCTTTCAGCTTTCCCTTAGGAGTTCAATTTGAAATTACCTCAAAATGTAACTTGAAATGTCGCCATTGCTATAATGATTCTCTTCCGGGTAAAGGAAATAACGACTTGACAGAAGCAGAGTGGCTAAAAATTGCGGAAACCGTTTCAAAAAATGGTGCGCTGACGGTTACAATTTCTGGAGGAGAGCCCTTATTAAAAGAAACTCTTGTCCGGAAAATGCTTGCAATTTTTGAACATAATCCCAATATGACTGTAGGAATTATTACCAATGGGTGGCTCGTGACTGAGGATTTCGTCAATTTTTATAGCAAAATAAAAAACAATAAATGGGTTCAGGTCAGCATTGACGGCGCTTATCCCCATGAACATGACTGGGTACGTAACAAAAAGGGATCATGGGAGCGGGCTGTACGCGCAGCTGAATTGTTTATCCAAGCCTCCATACCAACCAGAATCGCTCATACCTGTCATCGCGGGAACTATAAAGATTTGTGGAAAATGGCTGAGCTTTCGGTTTTGCTGGGAGCCAGCAGTTTTGTCTACACCCCAATCTTGAATGCCGGTAGGGCTTATCATGAAAGGGAAAATTTGATATTAACAAAAGATGAGCTTCAGGAATATAAAATGATATCTGCAGAAATTAAACAAAAGTACTCTGATTATCTCAAAATAAGTGAAGGCGTTCAGTTTAAAGATTACTTTTCCAGGTTTGCTATCTTACCGGCCATGGGAGCATTGATTAGACCAGAAGGGAACTTAAAAATAGATTGTGCAATTCCAGTAGTATTTGGCAATCTTAGGCAGGAAAGTTTTGAAAACATTTGGCTGCAAAGAGCTAGTTTGGGCTGGCAAAACCCAGTGGTAATCGATTATATTAAAAAGGTAGAAGCAGGTGATGAATATTCCGTGCCGTATGTAATGGACGACATAATGTGCGGATAAATTAGTGGAGGTGTGTAAAGTGCGTGAGGCGGAAATTAAATTTTTTACTGGTATAAAGCCTTATTTGAAATTTATAGGAGACGAAGTTTATATCAAAAACGAGTTTAGTGTTATTCCTATGGTCACTCACCCGAAGCGTATTATGGTTTTTCCCCGGTCGAGTGCTCAGTTAATTATGGTTAATTCCATAGGTGTGGAAATCCTTGATTTATGCACTGGACAAAATACTGTAAATGATATATTTGAATTGCTACATGAAAAATATAAAGATAGCGTTGAACCTGCTGTACTGTTTTTGGATATAATCAAGTTTCTCAGAAGGGCTAAATTTCATAAGTTAGTGCTGACTTCGCTATAGCGTTTATATATTTCTGTGTAGTTTAACTTGAACTTCAAAAAATCAGCTGTATTAAGCTTATATTTTTTAACCGGCTGTTTTTTGTTTAAGGTTCTATAATAAATATTGGGGTAGAAGAAAAATAGGTTCTATATAAATGTTGGAGTAGAAGAAGGAAAATAAAAAGCATTGGGTCGAATACCTGTTAATGAAAAAAACAAACATACTCATAAAAGGAGGTATTCTTCCCAATGCAATTTCAGTATAACAAAAATTTGCTTTTTTTAATAGATTTAAGTATCGATAATATCAAACAATACAATAACTATTACGAAATTAGTATCTCTAAGCCGGTAAGTTCTCATAAGTGCCCGGCATGCGGAACAGAAATTACCAAAATTCATGATTACAGGTATCAACGTATAAAAGATATTCCTTATTTAAACAAACCCTTATATTTGTTATACCGCAAACGTCGTTATAAATGCATAAAGTGTGGCAAAAGGTTTTATGAAACAGTTGATTTTATCGGCAATATCAGAGAATGACTCATCGCCTTATTGAAGCTATTATTGAAAAATTAAAAATCAACTATAGCATGACTTCTATAGCTAAAGTTTTGGGATTTCTTTGAGTACGATAGCCAGAATTTTTGATTATATTTCATATAGCCTTAATAAACTTCCAGAAGTAATATCGATTGATGAGTTTAAGGGGACTACTAATAAAGACAAATACCACTGTATATTAGTAGACCCAGTTAAATCAGTGGTTTTAGATATTTTAGATCAGCGTAACTTTGACTTTTTGGTTAAATATTTCAAAAAATTTACCAGTAGGGAAAATGTTAAATTATGTGGTTATTGATATGTGGAAACCTTATAAAGACGTAGTAAAGAAAGTCTTCTCTCAGGCCATTATAGTTATCGACCGGTTTCACTATGTAAGAAATTGCATCTGGGCTATTGATAAAGTTCGTAAAATTGTTCAAAAAGATCTACCATATGAGAAAAGTAGATTTCTAAAAAAGAACCGGAAACTTCTACTTCATAATCGCAGTAAATTAAATGATGAAGATAAAATAAAACTGGCTAATTTACTCCGCTTAGATGAAAAATTAAGATTAGCCTATTTATTAAAAGAAAAGTTTATGGATTTTGTGACTACTAATTCTAGTGAAGCTGAAATAAAACTTAATGAATGGCTTGAACTGGTAAAAATATATAAAATTGAACAGTTCTCCTATCTTGCTAATACTATTAGCAACTGGAAAGAAGAAATATTGAATTCTTTTGATGTACCCTATACGAATGGATGTGTTGAAGAATTTAACAATAAAATTAAGGTTATTAAGCGTAATGGGTATGGTTATAGAAATTTTTCTAGATTTCGTAATCGTATACTGCATTGCTGTACATAGCTTCGGTTTTAAATGGGCTGGATTTTAAATCATCTGGTTTAACTGTAAATTATAGTATCAACCGCTTATTGCTGGGAAAGTATTTTATAAAATGTTCCCTAATCCTTTGACAATACAGTAAACAATACAAATAAGGTAGCAGGTGTTTGACCATTACTACCTGCTACCCCAACTATTGACAAAGAACCTAAATATTTTATTCATTTTTTCAAACATCTCAATTGGCAATAGAGTATCTTGTATAAAATGTACGGGTTAAAAGAACATTTTTTAAAATATAATACAGTATTTGATCCAAGTTGTAGTTCAGGAGAAGATTTTTTGAAAGTTGCTAAAGAAGCTATGTTGACAGATGTTTTTTTACTTCTGTAAATGGAGCAGCAGAAAGCGGTGAACTGGTAAATATTGATCATACTGGTAATAGAATAGTAGGTTCACTATTTGGACATAAAAAGATTTTTTTTGTATTTGGAATAAATAAGATTGAACCAACTCTTGAGAAGGCAATATCCCGTGCTCGAAATATTGCTGCACCACAAAATGCAAAACGTCTAGGCCTTAATACACCATGTGCTTAATGGAGATAGATGTTATGATTGTTCTAGTTTAGATAGAATTTGTAATACAATAAATATTTATCTAAGAAAAACCGGGGGTTGTGAAATTGAAGTTATAATAATAAATGAAAGTTTAGGGATATGATTATTTAATAGGTTATTTGAGGTTTTTGTTGTAATGATAAAATAAAGTAAATAAAACTCCCTTAACATGATATGCTCCCCTTGTGGTAGACAGTTAAAACTTGACTTTATCAGTAAAAACAAAATAAAAAGGCCTAGAAACCTTGTTTTACAAAGGTTTTAGGCCTTTTGTTTTTTGCAAAAAGTTGTAGTTCT
>NZ_FOIF01000068.1 GCF_900111575.1 Anaerobranca gottschalkii DSM 13577
AAGATATATATCAGTTGTATTTAATTTTTCTAAATCAATTATACCACATTTTTCATCTATTGCAATACTAAAAAACATCATGTTTTCAAAATACATTAACTTATTTATATAGATTTATGCTTAAGCCAATAACATAAATCCTTTATTATTATATCTTTATTATTATCAATATCATTAAAAGAGTTAAGTTTCTGGGCTATCTTTTCTAGATTTAACGGTAAGCCTATTAACTCAGAAGAAATCGTTTCCATAAAATCAACTTCTAATGAATCAGAGTATATTTTAGAAGACCTAATAAAACCATCTTTTAGCTGTAAACCTAATTCTATACTTCCCCAATCAAATTTATTTGATAAAACTATATCAAAACTAGGTGTCTGACCATACCTCCACTCCCATGAAGAATATTTATTATATAAAAGCTCTATTTTCTCTGTATTATTTATTTCAATTTCTTCGCCATCTCCTCCATAATTTCCAAGAAAAGTTTTCTTCAATAAGTCACTCATCTTTTCAATAGTAATATTAGGATTGATATTTTTAAGATTAACTACCCTTGATTGAACAGAATCTATTCCCTTTGATATTATTTTTTCCTTAGACACCTGCAAATAAGAAGTAAGTTTATCAAAATCAGTATCTACTAGAATAGTACCATGATGATAAGCTGCATTACCTCTAAAATAATAAGCATTACCTGAAAACTTTTTCCCGTTAACTGTTATATCATTTCTCCCAGAAAACTCTGCATCAATACCAAATATTTTTACAGAATCAATAATTACCTTTAACTGCTTAGATAAATCATATAAATCCTTGTCCATAATAAAAGTAAAATTTAGATTGCCTAAATCATGATAAACAGCACCACCACCAGATAATCTTCTAGCTAATTTCCCACCGGAATTTTCTAAAACCTCACATCTACATTCCTTCCATGGATTTTGATTTCTCCCAATAACTACAGTATTTTGGTTTTGCCATAAATATAAGTAAATTTCATTTTTTTTTACACTATCTAATAAATATTCTTCTAAGGCCAAATTATACCAAGGATCTTTTGAAGGTGAAAAATATATTTTTGTAGTTAGACTTTGATTAAGCAAAATGTATAGCACCACCTTCAACAGCTAACGCCCCTTCGTGTATTACCTCACTAGTAGTAGGATGTGCGTGAATTGTTTCAATAATATCTTCTACTTTTAAATGATTTTTTATAGCCAAAGTAATCTCCCCTATTAAATCAGTAGCATTAGGTCCTATGATAGCACCACCAATTATCTTATTAGAAGATTTATCTTTAATTATTTTTATAAAACCTCTATCTTCTCCAATAGTTAAAGCTTTTCCATTAGCTTGGAAGGGGAATTTTCCTATCTCTACATGAATACCTTTTTCATTAGCTTCCCTTTCGCTTATTCCTACTACTGCTATTTCAGGATCTGTGAATATAGCATTTGGTACTACATCATAATTCATTTTTACATCATATCCTAATATATTTTTGACCGCAATTATTCCTTGATGAGATGCAACATGAGCTAATTGGATTTTATTAGTAACATCTCCAATAGCATATATGTTAGGTATATTAGTCTGTAATTTTTCATTAACTTTTATACCCATACCCTCATCATTAAGTTCTATCTTTAACCTATGTAAATCTAAATTACCTAAATAAGGTTTTCTACCTACTGCTATTAATACCTTGTCTGCACATATAAATTTTTTATCTTCCTTACTCTTAAATACTACAATAGATTCATTATTCTCAGTAGATAAAACTTCTTCCACTTTTGAGTCGGTATAAATTTTTATACCTCTTTCGATAGCGATATTGGCAATTTCTTGACAAATATCCTCATCCAAAATTGATAATATACTATTTACAGACTCAATTACAGATACTTCTACTCCAAAACTATTAAAAATAAAGGCAAACTCCATACCTATTATTCCACCGCCAACTATAACCAACTTTTTAGGCAATTCAGAAAGATATAGTGCCTCATCGCTAGTAATAACATTTTTATCTTCAATTCCATGTATAGGAGGTTTTATCGCTTTAGATCCGGTAGCAATAATAATATTTTTAGTTGTTATTAAATTTTCAACATTTTTTTCTTTTACATAAACTGTTTCATGATTGAGAATCTTACCCTCACCATAAATAATTTTTACATTATTTTTTTGTAATAGATAAGAGATTCCTCCTACTAACCTATCTACAACTTTATTTTTCCTTTCTACCACTTTTCTAATATTGACTGAAACATTTTCTGCATATAAACCAAATTCTTCTGCTCTTTTAAAACTATTGAATACTTTGGAAGATTTAACTAAACATTTTGTTGGAATACAACCCAAGTTTAAACAGGTTCCTCCTAACCTTTCTTTTTCAATTAAAATAACCTTGGCACCTAATTTTGCAGCTTGTATAGCTGCTACATATCCACCTGGTCCTCCCCCTATTATAGTAATATCAGCCATCATCTCTTGTTTTTGTGGCTTCATTAAACTACTAAAATAGTTATATCCCTGAATACTTTCTTTTATTTCTTGTTCAATTTTACTTGCTTCTATTTTAACTAAAATATCACCAATTTTTACCAAATCTCCTTCTTCTACTAATATCGATGTTAACTTTCCAGAAACATTAGATCTAATACTCATATTTCCTTTATTAGATTCAATTTCTAATAATATATCACCACACTTGACAATTTCACCTAATTTTTTATTAATCTTTCCAACTTTTCCTACCTTTTCATGGCCGTTAAGTTTTTCAAGTTTTATCTCAACCATTTTAAATCCTCCTTACATATACTAAAAGGCAGTTTTCACTGCCTTTTAGCATTTTATTTAAAATCTCCTTCAAATTCATCTAATGATTGTTTTAACAAAGTAACACTATATGCCATTGTAGGTCCTCCTCCAAAAGCAACCCCTACCATTGCAGCCTCCATTATTTCCTCACGGGTTGCACCTGCTTCAAGAGCTTTGTATGCATGAAAAACAATACAGTATTCACAACGATTATATACCCCAATAGCTACGCTAATTAACTCTTTTGTTTTCACATCAAGTTTTCCCGGCTGATAAGAAGCTCCCAATAATCCCATAAAAGCTCCTACATGAGCTTCATTGGTTTTTTGTACTTCCTGTAAACCTCCCATAAATTCATTTAACAATTCCCTTGGTGTTTTAGCCATTTAAATTCCCCCTTAATAAAATATAAAAATTAGTTGTATTACTAATTATTATTATAGCAATTAATTATAAAAAATCAACCTTTTTTTGATAAAAAAATCACATACTTCTATTTGTTACGAAGCATGTGTTCTTCAACATTTAATACCATCTTTTTTAAAACAGACAAAAACATTTGCATTTCTTCTTCGTTAATACCTTTTGATACAATTTCACTAAACTTTTCTCCTTCAGGAATTAACACTTCTCTATAGTGTTTGCCTTTCTGGGTAAGTAATAAATTAAAAGCCCTTCTATCATCTTGTTTTTTGCATCTAATTACCAAACCTTCCCTTTCCATTCTATCAATTAATCTAGCAACGGTAGATTCTTTAATGTTCATCTTGTTCGCTAGCTCTTTTTGATTAATAACTTCTTGTAACCCTAAGTAATATAATGCAATCCACTGCACACGGGTAACTCCTTTACTACTGAGAATTTGATCAAATGCATCAGTAATAAACTTCATTGAATTATCCGTTATATAAGCAACACATGTATCTAATGTAAACATTATCCTTCACCCCCTTTTTATACTACCTTATTGTTATATTGCAATACTAAAAAACATTCAACCTTTGACAAATTTTAATATATGTTTCTACACCTAATAATAAAATTTCTTCATCAAAATTAAACATTCCGTTGTGTAAAGGCTGAACAAATCCCTTTTCTTCATTTTTTGAACCCAATAACATAAAAATTCCCGGTATCTGTTGCTGATAAAAGGAGAAATCTTCTGCCAACATTAAGGGTTTTACTATTTCCACTTTTTCAGGGTCTAACGAGCTTTTAACTATTTCGAACAATTTACTATCATTAATTACCGGTGGGTAAAAATCCCTTATCTCCATATCAATTTGTACTTCATAGATATTTTCAATACCTAAATTGATTTTTTTCATTTTCTCTTTAATTAAATTATATGTTTCCCCATGAAAAGCTCTAATTGTTCCATTTAGTTGGACATTACCGGCTATTATATTTCTTGCCTCTCCACCTTTTATTGTCCCTATTGTTAAAACCCCTGGTTCTAAAGGATCGATTTTTCTAGATAATATTGTTTGATAATCTAAGATCAAAGCGGAAGCAGCCACTATAGCATCTGATCCTTTATGTGGTTGAGCTCCGTGGGCACTACTTCCCCTTATTACTAAGTCTACCTCACCACTTTGTGCCATTAATGGACCATTTGTTAAACCAATTTTACCTTGTTCTAACCCAGGGAAAATATGGAGACCAAAAATCCCTTCAACATTATATTTTTTCAATATTCCTTCTTCAATTATCTCTTTTGCTCCCCCTGGCCCTTCTTCCGCCGGTTGAAAGATTAAAAGGATGTCTTTGTTTAATTTTTCCAGTCTAGAAAGGTATTTAGCAAAACCTAATAAAATCGCCATATGACCATCGTGACCACAGGCATGCATTTTCCCTTGATGAAGGGATATATAATCTATATCGTTTAGTTCAGTAACCTCTAATCCATCCATATCAGCTCTAAAAGCTAAAGCACCAGTTCCTTCACCTTTTTTAAGGGCTACAATCCCTGTTTTGGCCACAACTTCAATTTCATAACCATATGATAACAAATATTCTTTTACAATTTGATGGGTTTGGTAAAGGTCAAAGGCCAATTCCGGCACTTGATGTAAACGCCTCCGTATTAAAGTTAACTCTTGTAGAAATTCATTATTTAACAATAAATTCACACTCCTATAATTCTTCAAGTATAGAAGAGAATACTCTCAAAAATAGATCTATTTCTTCATAAGTTATTGTTAGAGGTGGAAGTAATCTTAAAACTGTTCCACTGGTAATATTTAATAATACCCCTTTTTCTAAAGCCCTCTGTTTAATTTTATCGGCATAATCCCCTACTTCTAAACCGATAATCATACCTTTTCCCCGAATATCTAGAATAATCTGAGGAAACCTATCCCTTAATTTTATTAGCTCCCCTAACAGGTAACTACTTTTCCTTTTTACCTCTTTTAAAAATTCCTTTTCTAGAAGCTTACTTAATACAACTACCCCTGCGGCACAGGCAACGGGATTACCTCCAAAGGTACTACCGTGATCCCCCGGTTGAAAAACATTTTCTAGTTCTTGTCCTACAACCATCGCTCCTAATGGTAAACCTCCCCCTAAAGCCTTTGCTAAAGTAATTATATGGGGAGTAAATCCTAAACCTTGGTAAGCAAATAAGTCTCCTGTTCTTCCTAGACCTGTCTGTATTTCATCAACAATTATTAAAAATTTGTATTCTTTAGATAGGTTCACCAAATCTCTTATAAATTCATTAGAGACCTCTTTGATTCCCCCTTCCCCTTGAACCAATTCTAAAAAGACTGCACAGGTTTTGTCAGAAACTTTATTTTTTAAATCTTGACAATCATTGAACTTAATATGGTTTATCCCTGGAACACTAGGTTGAAATGATTGTTTGTATTTCTCTTGCCCCGTTAAACTTAGTCCTCCGTAAGTTCTACCGTGGAAAGAGTTATAAAAAGTTAAAACTTCTGTTTTATCTTCCCTTATACTTTTGCCATATTTTCTTGCCAACTTTAAGGCAGCTTCATTGGCTTCAGTTCCACTATTACAAAAAAACACTTTACTTCCAAAGCTGTTTTCCACTAACAATTTTGCTAAATTAACTACAGATTCACTTACAAAAAAGTTAGATAAATGGTTATATTTTTCTAACTGTTCATTAATAGCTTCTTTGATTTCTTTATTACCGTGTCCTAGATTATTAACTGCAATACCGCTGAACATGTCTAAATATCTTCTACCTTGATCATCCCACAGAAATGAACCCTGACCTTTAACCAAATTTAAGTCCATTCTCCGATAAGTATTTAAAATATACCTTTTATCTTCCAAAAAAATGTTTTCCATAATTATCAACCTATTTCCTTAGATCTTCTAAAATTTGGGTTTTCTCTTGGGTTTTTTCATCTTTATCTTTAATAACTTTAGCAGGTGATCCGGCAACTACTGTATTAGGTGGTACATCCTTTGTAACTACAGCTCCTGCAGCTACTACTGCTCCTTTGCCAACTTTAACTCCCTCTAAAATCACAGCATTGGCTCCTATCATGACATCATCTTCTACAATAACTGGGGTTTTACTTGGTGGTTCTAAAACTCCAGCAATAACGGCACCGGCACCTACATGGACATTTTTTCCAATTATACCTCTAGCTCCTACCACTGCGTTCATATCGATCATTGTTCCTTCGCCAATTTCAGCTCCAATATTAATAACAGCACCCATCATGATAACAGCATTTTTACCAATCTTTACTCTATCCCTAATAATAGCACCTGGTTCGATACGGGCAGGAATCTCTTTTAAATCTAATAGTGGAATAGCTGAATTTCTCCGATCATTTTCAATTACCATATCTTCAATTTTATCTTTAATACTATCTAAAAAAGGTGCAATTTCGTTATAGTCACCAAATAAGATTCTGGTATTACCCTCTCCAAAAACTTTAAAAGAACTAAAATCTATATCTTGTAAATTACCCTTTAAATAAACCTTTACAGGGGTAGTTTTTTTCGCTTCTTTAATAAAGCGAGCAATAGCATAGGCATCGGTTAAATTTTCCATTGTCATAATATCAACCTCCAAATTAGATTATTCTTATCTTTAGTTTTTCTGTAGCCAAATCATTTTATTATTTATCTTACTACAAATTGAAATGTTCTGCAATTACCCGTACTGCTTCATCCTTATCTTCCTTATTTATAGTATAAGATATGCTTATTTCCGAAGTAGTTACCTGTTTAAATTCTATTCCATTTTGAGCAAATAATTCAAATAATTTTGCTGCGACTCCCCATTGAGTACGCATACCAGATCCAACTACCGAAAGCTTGATAATAGTTGTATCTAATTGATGTTCTAATGAAGGAAACTTTTCTTTTAACTTCCAAATTACTTCCTCAACTGTTAATAAGTCATCTTTAGATGTGGTAAAAGATATGTTTACAACCCCTTCATTGGGAGAAGTTTGACTTATCATATCTACTACAACTTCTTCTTTAGCTAGTAAGGCGAATACTTCTGCCACATTGGCAGGAGAATATGGGACATTATTTAGTGTTATCATTAAAACATTTTCACTAATCGAAAGTCCGGTAATACCCCTTTGTTCCATTTTTTCATCTACCTCCTTAATATATGTTCCTGGACAATCTTTTAAGCTAGAGGCTACATAAATTGGTACCCGATAACACTGACCAATTTCAACGGATCTAGGTTCCATTACTTTAGCACCTAAGTGGGACATTTCTATCATTTCTTCATAGCTAATGTAACTTAACTTTTTAGCTTTTTTATAAACCCTAGGGTCAACACTATAAATTCCATCAACATCTGTGTAAATCTCACATTGGCAACCTAATTTTGCCGCTAATGCAACGGCGGTGGTATCACTACCACCCCTACCTAAAGTGGTAATATCTCCCTTTTCGTTTAATCCTTGAAACCCGGCTACTACAACTATTTTCCCTTCATCTAGATGTTTAGTTATTTTTTCAATTTCAATATCACAAATTTTATTTTTAGTGTGTACCCCTTTAGTTTTTATTCCTGCTTGAAACCCAGTTAAGGATATAGCTGGGTAACCTAAGTCATTCAAAATCATAGCTAATAGAGAAATAGAAACCTGTTCCCCCGTTGAAATTAACATATCAATTTCCCTTTTTGAAGGTTTCTTAGCAGCTTCCTTTGCTTTTTTCAATAATTCATTGGTCGTTTTACCCATAGCGGAAACTACAACTACAACATCTTTTCCTTCTTCCTTGCTTTTAATTATTCGCTGGGCAACATTTTTCATTTTTTCAATTGTTTCTACTGAAGAACCGCCATATTTTTGAACTATTACAGTCAATATTAAACCCTCTCTTTCAATATAAAATAAAAATAGTCACAGGCAAAAGGCCCATGACTATACTATTATATAATCCCTTTTGCCCCAATGCGTAAAGTACTCCACTGAAAATTGGGCTAATTTTCAGTGACAGTCCTATGTCTATTAAACATAGGCCCAATACTATCTCCATAGTATTTCGGCGACTGCCCCTTTCCCACTAGGTACTCTTGACAAGCCGCAGCCCCTTTAACGCATCGACATATTTACTTTCTAAAAATTTTACTTGTATGTTAGAATAGCATAATTTCCATTTAACGTCAATAATTTTTTTTGAGCTATTCCAGATGTTTTACAATTTTTATTTTTAATAACCACCTTTAACTTTAATATATTTATCTAGATATAAACAAAAGAACCACTTCATGTTGATTGAAGTGGTTCTTATCTTACCTAGCGACGACCTACTCTCCCAGGGGGTAACCCCAAGTACCATCGGCGCTGAGGAGCTTAACTCTGGTGTTCGGAATGGGAACCGGTGTATCCTCCTCGCTATTGTCACTAGATTAACAAAACACACAAAACTTAAAAGTGAGCTTTTGGTCAAGTCCTCGACCGATTAGTACTAGTCCGCTTAAGACATTACTGCCCTTACACTCCTAGCCTATCTACCAGGTATTCTTCCTGGGGTCTTACTTCCTTAACGGAATGGGAAGTCTTATCTTGAGGTGGGTTTCGCGCTTAGATGCTTTCAGCGCTTAT
>NZ_FOIF01000069.1 GCF_900111575.1 Anaerobranca gottschalkii DSM 13577
TTACTAATTATAGAATAATCTATAATTTATCTTTTGTCAACCCCCAATTATAAAAAAATGATAATTTTTCTCAATAACTTTTCCTCTCCTTATTTAGTAATACCCATTTCACTTTATTGATATAAACAAAAAGAGCTGCTGAAAAACTTTTATTTTTCAACAGCTCTTTTACTTTTAGTCTTTATAAAAGGGTAATAATGGTTATAGGTATTTATGTTCTTTTAAAATTTTTATCCCCTTTTCTTTATCTTCCGGGGAAACCATAATTACAGGACCAGCACATCCCATGCCCGTTTCGGCATATATCTTTTCTTTCCATAATACCTTTACTGCATCTTCTAAACCTAAAATATCTATCCCTGTAATTTCTGCAGTTACAGGCTTTTGAGGAGGTGCTATAATCTCTTCTTCTAGTTTTTGCGGTGTTTTTAAAGTATCTAACTCTTTTGTCAACCCTGCTTTTTCGGCAGCTAAAAATTCCTTTTTAGCAATTTCTATCAAGTTATTTCTCACTAACTGATAGGTGTATTGTAAAGCTCCATTGACCACCGGGGCCCCAGATGCCCTAGATATTATGGATATAATATTCTTCATATTTTTACCTATACCTGGTCCATAGCCCCATCCTAAAGTTTCATAATTCCCCCCTGTTGTAAAACTAGAGAATATTTTCATTAAAAGGTTACCTGTTAGTGTATCACAAACCATAACATCACAACTACCGTTTAACAGGTCATTACCCCTCATTACAGAGCCTCCATCTTTTCTAACGGATTGAGCTAGTTGGAAGTCTAGGCCATTTTTTTGTAAAGAGGTCAAAATTCTCTCTACTTGTCGGGAACCTTCTACATTGAGTATCCCTAAAGTTGGTTTTTTAATTCCTGCCCCTTTGGCAGCGATGATCCCTAATATCCCGTTTAATACCATAGCCTCAACTCTATTGGCGGAAGTTGTCCCTGTAGTAGTTGCAATATACATGGCCTTTCCTTTTGCCGGTGTGATAACTCTACCAACCGTTGATATCCCTAAAGGAAAGTTATAATGTAATGTCACTGCTCCCTCTACTTCTTTAGTTTCTAATAAATTTTCTAAAATTTGGTGAGCTTCTTTTTCACAATCGGTATTATACTGGGGAAATTCTTCTGGACCTGGAGGACCGATTAATACTACTTCTAATAATGGATTTTCCTTAACTGCCATGAGGGCTCCTTGTACCAGTTCTTCACTTCCCAATTCACTGCCAATAGTCGTCAATGCCAGTCGGGTCTTTTTCACAGATGTTTTACCATCCAAAAAGTCGGCAATATTTTTTAGGGTGTTAGCCACTTCCAATTTTTCTTTCATTTATTCCACCCCTTTATTCCATTTCAAATTTTTCTGCTACTTCCCTTAAAGCTTTTGCTAATAAAAGATTTAAATTTTTAGAACCCTTTTCTTCTTTTCCTTGCCCAATGTTTTTCTCTACCACAAAGGATAAGCCGTCAAATTGATTAGTCATTCTCGCTAAAAATAAACTACCTTTACCGATGATCATAGCCCTTTGAATATTACCTGCTAAAATATCTCTATGGCAATGGCCGATGTATGGTACTCCCGAAGGAATATGGCCTTGGGTTGGGGCAAAACCGGGCATACCGTGCTTTTCTGTAAATTCTTCTATTTCTGCCCTTTGAATATCTCCCCTTTTTACTCCCAATGCTGCTATCATTTTATAGTTGGCCTTTGGTACATCCCCTGCTCCAGCAGGTTCAGTTATTTCAGGGTTTTGCATTTCAACAGAATATTTATCAATTGATGTTATTTTTAAGTCCCACTTATCTAGAGGATTAGTGACAATACCTTGCATAACAGCTTGGGGAGATGACCCAGCACCGATATTGTGTTTCCCTACAATATCAGTTCTGATTACAGGATTAATTCCATCATCTTCACTAATTAAGATAGCAAAGGCACCTAACACATCTTCTAATACCGGCATCCCTTTTTTGACATGGTCTCTACCGTTCATTCCAAGTTTAGCAGTAGCTCCACCTGCCACCACTACAACGTTTTTGTAAATTCCTGCCTTAACTAAAGCTGCTGCATTTAAAATACCATGGGCAGGAGCAGCACAAAAGGCTCTAGTATCAGAACCAGTGGCATTAACACAACCGGCTATTTCTCCAATGGCTTTAGCAAAGTTACCTCCACCCCTTTGGTTCATATCTCCACAAGCTTCTTCAGAGGTTTCAATGATATAGTCTATTTCCTCTAAAGAAATTCCCGCATTATTTTTTAAATGAAGTAATGCTAAAACCCCTGAAGCTTTTACCACTAAATTTTCTAAAATTATATGGGCAGTTAAATTTTTGTCTGTATCATGGCCTTTTTTAACACAACCTACAACCTTTTCCCCTAAAGTTAATAATTCCCCTCCATTATTAACAGCTTTATTAATTTCCTCTTCTGTAGCATATTTATCTAATTTACTTAAATTAAGATTTTTTATTAAGGGATGATTTTCTAGTTTACCTTTTACTTCTTTAGAAAATTCTTCTGTCAATAGGACCAGGTCAAAGGTATCAGCTATTTTTAATAATCCGTAAAATTCATCTTCCGGCATAATTTCACCAAAGGGACCAAATCTCCCCTTTTCAGCTAATAGATTTTGATACCAAGGCCTAGGAATATTTTTAAGATCTTCTGGTGATATGCTACCTATATAAGCTTGGTTTGGGGGATAAGCTACAACTTCCTCAAAACTCCTTAAATGCTGGGGAAGTTTTTGCAAGTATTCGCTATTAGGATCTTTATCCCTTTCTCCAGTTTGAGTAGTTCCTTGACTAATTAAAAGATTAGGACTATGAATTAAGGCATATGCAGAAGACTTTATAACTGGAAAAGCCATTTTTCCACCTCCAATTTTTTCAAAAAGGGTAATGATTACCATCATTACCCTTTTCCCTTTTAATCTTCAAAAACCGTTTGTCCGTGAACTTCAACTGTCAATGCCTTCAAGGCTTTTCTCACTAAGTTTCTCCTTAGAGCTTTTTCTTCTTCTTTTGTCAATTGTGGATTTCCTAAAGGATGGGGAATTGCCACTGCTGGAACGATTCTATTGGCACCAACGGTTAATGAAATGGGTACCACTGTACATACATGGACTACTGGAATTCCAGCCCTTTCAATTTCTTTTACCATCGTTGCACCGCAACGGGTACAGGTACCTCAGGTGGAAGTTAGAATTACTGCATCTACTCCATCTCTAACTAATTCTTCCCCAATAGCTTTAGCAAAGGCTTTAGCATTAGCAACTGAAGTACCATTACCTACAGTAGCGTAATAATATTTATGAAGGGAACCGATCTCCCCAGCTTCTTCTAATTCTCTAAGAATATCTACTGGCAATACCCTATCACTATCTTCATTGGCATAAACAGGATCATAACCACCATGGGCTGTCTCATGGGTTTCCTCTGTTAGGTCAGTAAATGAAGAAATATCATATTTCCCGTATTTAGAGGCACTAGAGGATTCTATCCTATCAGGATTACCTTTGGGTACAATCCCCCCAGAAGTTACTAAGGCAATTTTAGCTTTTTTCAAATCAACAATTGGTTGATTAGGGGCCACCCTATCAAAATCTGGCATAGGATATTCAGTTACATACTCTTCACCTTTAAGCTTTTTAATCAGCATTTCTACTGCCCGCATGGAACCTCTTTTTTCTGTAAAGTAATTTTTTCTGATACCCCTAGGGAAATAATTATCCCTTTCAGGATTTAACTCTTCTCCCTTAGCCAACTTCTTAATTATCTTGGCCATATCAGAAATTGCTCCACCCATACCTCTAGCAGAATCTGCTGCCTTGACTACATAGGCGTATTTAGAATACATTTCTACACCTGGATTTTCTTGATACATAGCAGTAACCACAGGTATCTGTAATTTATCAAATACTCCTTTAGCCACTGCTCCACAAGCAACCCCATATCTTCCAGCATTGAAAGCTGGACCACACACCACAATATCGGGATTATAACCTCCGATTAGTTCTACTACTTCTTTAGCTACTCCATCAATATTTTCATTGAAATAGGAGTCTCCACAGATAACAGTAGCAACAATTTCCCCTATTTCCCCTATTTGATTAGCCAAAGCCATTCCAGGCCCAACAAAGCCTTCTTTAACCATAGGGGCGATATGGGCTTTATCTTCTCCACCAATTTGTCCGAAAAATTGGTTGAGGTAATGAACTACTCTTAATTTCTCCAAAATACTCCCCTCCTTTTTCAGGTTATAGATACTTACAATACTGCTCCCTGTATGTTTTTACTTCTTTGATAATTTCTTCAACATCTAAAACCATTTCCATCATACTTACTTGTTCATCATAAACATCGGGGTCTACAAAGTTTTTAATTTCATCTTCAAAAATATGGTACACTAGAAGTCCTAACTGGACTCCTGCCAATGGACCTGCGAAGGTGGGATCACCGTTGGTTACAGTTTCAGCAGCTAAACCAGAAGCTTCAGCTTCCGCTCCTCCTAAAACTACGACGATATTTTCTCCACCATGTTTTTCCACTAAGTCTTTAATACGACTTTGATTTTCTAGGTCCATGGCTCCCGCAGCCGTTCAAACAAAACATTCAGTGGTTGTGAAGACAACTTCTCCGCCACCTGAGCGAATACACTCTTCTATAGCTGGCCCGGGAATTCCATCTCTGTCACCAAGGATAACAAATTTTTTACCCTCAAACATCAGAATTCCTCCCTTTAAGATATTGTTGTTTAATTACCTAATTATTTTCAATTACAGATTTTTAGCAGACATTTTATTAAAACCTAATTCATTGGTTGCACCGGTGATAGCTTGAATTTCTACAGTAATCCAACCATCTTTTCCTAAACTACCGGCAAATCCCCCGGCAATTACATCTGCTACTTCTACAAAACCGATTACCTTTTCCATTGGAGGTAAAGTAATCACTTCATTGGCGTTACCAGCAGTGACGACAGCATCGGCAAGTTTATCGGCATCGGCTAAAGATTGGCTAGCTCCATCTCTACCTGCATATTCATCTGTAACCAAAACAGTCTTAATGCCTTTTTCTTCTAATTTTTTACAGTTCATTATTAAGTCTGTATCTGGGTTACCGAAACCTTCTTCTGAAATAATAGCTCCATCTACCCCTAATGATTCCACTAATTTAGCGGTAAAGTTAGAAGAGCGAACTTTATCTAGTAAAGTAACATTTTCATTAGTAATAACTACTCCAACAAAGTTTAACTCTTTACCGTGTTTTTCATATAGATCATGGATTATTGGGTTATTGAGATGATGATAAGTAGTATTTTTATCACAAGCTGAAACACAGTTACCGCTGACAATAGCTCCATCCATTACTTCAGTGGGTTTTAAAAGAGTAGGTAAAATTTTCTTAGCATCTACTCCGTACACATAAGTGTCGTGGAGTAAACCTTGACTTTGTAACATGTACACATAGACTACTTTAGGTAACTCAGGGTATTTAGCATAACTTTGAGCTAAACTTAAAGCCTCATACTCTTGGTATTCTTCCACTTTAACCTCTTTTGCTAAGTTACCAAGGTATTCTGCAGCTTTTAAACCTATCATTCTCACAGCAGCTTCATGTTCATGCTGTTTTAATCCTTCTACAGGATGGCAATTGACAACAACATTTAGGGTTTTAGAAAAAGGTGTATACTCTGCACCAGGACCTGACATATCGATTATTCCTTCTTGGAAACCGACAATTTTACCAGTGGTAACAACTGCCACTCCTTTTAAAACATGGGTAGTTCCCCTTCCCACCATTTCAGGTTTACCTAAAAATCCTGGGAAAATGTTTAGTCCACTGTCTAGTTTTACCCTTGGCTCTATTACATCTTTAACTGGGATAATTCGAACAGATTCACCGGGTTTAGCTAAATCCAATTCTATTTTACTAATCCTTGGATCAGTACTTAAAACCTCTAACATTTCTTCTTTATTAATATATAAAGTAGAGTTGACTATTTCTGACTTGTCAGCAAACTGAACATCTGTGATAACGATATTACCAACCTTTAAAGACATGTTTTCACCCCCTAATTAAAGAACTTCTTGGATATGGGTCTTTAAATCTTCTACTGTAAAATCTTTAGTTAATTCCCAAACCTTTTCACCATCTTTATACATTATGATGGTAGGTAATCCTAATACCTTTTGACCTATCGCTAAACGGCGATTTTCAACAATGTTTACTTTCCCGAATTTTACTTTGTCTTTAAATTCTTCTGCTAGTTTTTCCACTTCTGGCATCAACTCCATACATGGTTCACATTTAGGACTCCAAAAGTCCACTAATACTAAACCCTTACACTCTAATACCTCTTGACTAAAGTTATCTTTGTTAAATTCCAACATCTTCCTCACCTCCTTAAAGGTCTATTTTTTTAGCAAACTGTAAAATTTCTTCAGGGTTTTCCAATCTCTTAACTTGTTGACCATTGTGGAATAACAATAAAGCTGGAACATTATCTACATTGTAACGATTTTTAATCCTTAAGTTTCTATAAGTATCAACTTTAACTAACTTACTTTTTTCTTTATTAAAATTTCGTTCAACTTCAGAAACTAACTGGATACATTCATCGCTACTAGGGGTCCAAAACAGTACTGATACCGGTTTTTCTTCTTCTAATACCTGTTCCCTAAACATTTCTTCTTCATGTATATATTTCTCTGCTGCCACTGCGGCAATGGCTCCATCGGCACAAGCTGTAACAACTTGCCGTAAAAACTTTTGTCTTACATCTCCTACAGCATAAATACCTTCAACTGATGTTTCCATTAAATCATTAGTTAAAATATATCCCCTAGGATCTAGTTCTACTACTCCCTTTAAAAAATCAGTTTTAGGAACAGTTCCGACAAAGATGAAAACACCGTTTACCTCTAAGTCAGTAATTTCTCCTGTTTTAAGGTTTTTGATTTTAACACCTTCTACTATTCCATCCCCTACTATTTCTTCTAAAACGCTATTCCAAATAAACTCTATTTTAGGATTTAGATAGGCCCTTTCTTGAATAACAGGGGTGGCATCTAAAATTCCTTCATCGTGAATAACTATAATGCTAACTTTATTGGCGAATTTAGTTAAATATATGGCTTCTTCTATAGCTGCATCTCCATTACCAACAACAACGACATCAAGATCTTCAAAGAAGTCAGCATCGCAAGTAGCACAATAACTTACACCTTTACCCCTTAAAGCTCCTTCTCCTTTAACCCCTAATACCCTAGGCTCAGCTCCTGTAGCAATAATTACAGCTTTAGCTTGATATTCCCCATTTCTGGTGGAAATCTTTTTGATAAATCCATCGTTAATTATTTCCTTTACCTCATCTTTAACAAACTCTGCCCCAAAAAACTTAGCATGTTCTTCCATCCTTTTAGTCAAGGCCGGACCGGTAGTACCATTAAAGAATCCAGGATAATTTTCCATCTCTTCTGTAGTTGCCGCTTGACCACCAATTTTTCCTTTTTCAATAACCAAGGTTTTAAGCTTTGATCTAGCACCATAAATGGCTGCAGTTAAACCACCAGGCCCACCACCGATTATGATGATGTCATATACCATTTTCTTTTCCCTCCTATAATTTTATTTAATTGTTTCTAAAAAAACACCGTAATCAATAAGCTGATAATCCCTCAAAATATCACTACTCAGAGTTACCATTTTTTTATCACAAAATTTCTTTGCTGTTTTAATAGCATTTTCAATTAAATCTAAAGATGTAAAGTCTAATCTTTCTCCTTCCTTTACAATAATTGTTTTGTATAAGTTAGGATAAGGTTTAATACTAGTACATAAAGGATGATTTAAAAGTCTATAATTTTTGTGTACTAAATCTCTCCCTTTAATTAGTACTTCCGTTAAAGTTTCCACTTTTACTATAGCTAGTTTGTTATTATAGCAGTATTCTTCAACCATCCCGTTATTTGTTATCACTTTCATGTTTTCCACCACCTTATATTTTCCCAAAGAAAAAAGGCAAAGGCTAAAATAGCCATTGCCTCTGTCTTTAAACCTGAGAGATTTCCCCTTATAAAGGGTTGCTCCTTCGGTGTCCTTTTGGACTTTCCAGAGTTCGGTCCCTTTGCGGTCCTTTTGCCTGAGAGTTTATTTTACCCCTTGGCTAAAGGTAAAATTGCTCCTTCGGCGCCACATTTAAGTGGTCTCTCCCGCACAGTTCATCCCTAATATTTAAACTTGTGAATGTAATAACTTTCTTAATAAATTTTATTCGAGAAATATTCAAAGATTCCTGCTAACTTTATTCAGACTTTTTTATACATTGTATAATCTTTGATTATACAAACAAAAAGACCAGCCCGGTTAGGACTGGTCTCAGTTTGTAGACAAAGTCATTTTTTAAAGGCTGTAGTAATTAAACATTCTAACAAAGTTTTGCGTCGAGATTTAAGGCTTCTATCTAAAAGGAAGAAGG
>NZ_FOIF01000070.1 GCF_900111575.1 Anaerobranca gottschalkii DSM 13577
TAGTGCTGGGCTTCGCCCAGGAGTTTATCGCTTAAATTCTCCCAAGGATAGATATAATAAAGATAGAGGGTATATCCTCTATCCTCGGCAGAACCTTACTAAGCGCTCAGGTTACTCTCCAGTATTGCCTTACCCTCTTAGTAAGTAAGAGCCATGAATATTATACCCAAGTAAAGGGAAAATATTTTAAGTAAGCTTTAATTCTCCTAGTTGATCAAGTAAATAAAAAATCCAATTACACTAAATTATTTATACTCCCTTTTACTATCTCTCTAATAATTCTAGTGCCTGCTTTGCACTTTTAGGACATTTTTCTAACATTGAAAAAAACTCATCTTCTTCCAATAATTCACTTAAGTTTTTAAATATCCTTTTCCCTCTATTTATCTCTTCTTCAGTAAGACAAATTATTAATATATATTTAACATCTTCTTCATTCCATCTAACATATTTATCTAAAACTGTTAGTCCAATGCAAGACTTTTTTACTTCTTTAGGTAGTCCATGAGGTATAACTAGACCTTTTCCTATTTCTGTGGAAGAAATTTTTTCTCTTTGTATTAACGTATTTACAAAATCTTTTGTTATATAGTCTCTTTTCTCTAATTTCACACACATATCTCTCAATATTTCTTCTTTTTTTTGAAGGTTATTAACATTAAAAAATACTTCTTTATCGAGAGATTTTTGGTTATCACCTTTATTATAATATTCCTCAATAAATTTCATTAATAATTTAATATCCTTATAACTTAAAATAGGACTTATTAAAATATTAGGTTTTGTAGTTCTTACAGGTACTGTAGAAATGATTAAATCAATATCAGACAATTCTTTATCTTGTATAATAGTGGAAGAACAAATGCCTACTAATTCTAATTCTGGAAAACTCTTCTTTAATCTTTCATATAAAAACTGAGATGTTCCTATTCCTGTATGGCATACTACCATTACTTTTATTTTCTTACTATTTCTTTCTACTGCTGCTCCTATATGCATAGCAATATATCCTATTTCAGACTCTGGAATATTCAGTCCTAAATACTTCTCAAATACTACACTAGTCATCCATGAAACTCCATAAATTTGAGGATAATTTTTCTTTATATCATTTAGTATAGGATTTTTTATAGTTAATCCATATTTAAGTCTATTTATAGTAGGTTTAAGATGAATGACTAGTCCACTTAAAAAACGTTCATCTTCTGTTAAATTTATATTAAGAGCATTACTTACTATCTTCGCAAT
Source organism: Anaerobranca gottschalkii DSM 13577 (assembly GCF_900111575.1). Lineage (NCBI taxonomy): Bacteria > Bacillati > Bacillota > Clostridia > Eubacteriales > Proteinivoracaceae > Anaerobranca > Anaerobranca gottschalkii. The sequence goes on from NZ_FOIF01000070.1 coordinate 1,249, forward strand.
TTCTTTTGCCATTTCTACTGGCAAACCTAAATCCCCTAGCTCTTTAAAGTCAGAATGAAAATTTAATAAATTATCCCTATACATCTTACTACCTAATATATGTAATGTAATATAACCAATTTCTGTTTCTGGAATTATCATATTAAATTCTTCTTCTAATTTTTTAACCATTTTTTTAGCAAACTTAAATTCATTAGTTTTTACTATATTATTAAAAATATTATCTGGCATAAATATATCATAACCTTCTTTAATTCTTCTTATAGTTATAGCTATGTGTATTAATAAATTAATAAAAGCACCTTCAGGGAATTTAAAATTGAGTTCCTTTTCTACTTCATCTAAAGTCTTTTCTAAAAAGTTATAATTTATATCTACTATTTGCTTTAATTGAAATAAAGTGTTAGAATCTATTCTACCTTTATATGTTTCATATAAAAATTCTTTACCTTTATGAAAATTTAGCTCATCCAATTCTGACATATAGTGAGACATAACTTTTCGATAATCCTTTTCTTTTCCAGCGATTCTTATAATCCCTCTATCTTTTATCAGGTAAAGATTTTGTTTTTGTAACAATTTTTCTATATTATCTAAATCATTATAAATAGTATTTTTTGATACAAATAACTCCTCTGATAAGGTATTAACTGTAACTTGATTTTTTGATAAAAACAATTTTTTTATAATATACTTTTTTCTCTGCTCAGGCGAAAAAAAACTATTACAATCTAATAAATTTAAATCCTCTCTTATTTTTCTAGAAAGTAATTGGATATTTCTTTCTGTGCCGTCTATTTTAACCCCTACTCCTGGTTTTCTAACGAGATATATACCTTCTAATTCTACAATTCTCTCTAATTTATCTAAATCGCTTCTAATAGTTCTATTTGATACATTTAAAATTTTAGATAACTGATCAACTCTCTTATAATCCCTTGAGTTTAATAAAATTTCTAACATTTTTTTTAACCTTACATTCATATTTCCCCTCCAATATTATTTATTCAATTTTTCTCAAACTTAATATCTTCTCAATTTTTATTAAATCCTTAATTTTATAGCTCAAGTTATTAAAAACACCTAAAATATATCATATTTAGTAATTATAATTGTTAGTGAACTTTTTTATGGCAAACTAATAATGAGAAATAATTAATTGCAATTTACCATTAATTATAAATTCTTTACATTGATTAAGGACTATAAAATGATCTCCTTTTGTAATTTTTCTTTCATCATTAATTGTGCCTTTTCCTTTTATTACACTAACTAATAAAAAAGGTTTATCGTTAGGTATTTTAGTAGTACCATCAACATCAAATTTTACAACAGAAAAATGTGTATCATTTACTAAGTCTTGTATATTAACATTAGGTAAAAATTTTTTATTTATTTGTTTTATAGGTTGTTCAATCGATGGAACTTTTATTACATCAATGCTTTCTTCAATATGTAACTTCCTAGGTTTCCCCTTTTCTAGTCTTTCATAATCATATAATCTATAAGTTATATCGCTTGACTGTTGAATCTCCAATAAACATATGTTTTTTCCAATCCCATGAACGGTACCAGCTGGAATAAAGTAAAAGTCATCTGGTTTTACTTTAACTTTCTTTAGTAATTTATTCCAATGTCCCTTTTTAATCATTTCTCTTAGTTCATCTTTGCTTTTTGCGTTGTGCCCTAAAATTAACTCAGAGTTTTTATCACAATCAAGAATATACCAACATTCTGTTTTCCCAAACTTTTCATTAGTATGTTTTTTTGCATAATCATCATCTGGGTGTACTTGAATGCTTAAATCTAAATTTGTTGTTATTTCTTTAACTAGTAATGGAAATTTATCTTGTTCAATATTACCAAATAGATGTCTTTCATTTGCCCACAACCAACTTAATGTTTTATCTTTGTATTTTCCTTCCCTTATTTTACAATCTCCATTAGGATGTGCACTAATTACCCAATCTTCAAATCCCCAAATTTTATTATGCCTTACATTATTTAGAAATATAAACTGTTCACTATACATTTTCTCCCCATCCTCTTATAACTCATATAATTTATTATATAACTAAAAGATTATTAAGGATTTCAATCCTCTGCAATACAATATCCATACTAATCAAAGTTTGAGCTTTAATCTGCCTTATTTATAAAATTTATATACCTTTATTTAATACTACCATAGATTTTTACATAATTATTCTATTTTTTTGCCACCATAATTTAAATAATTTTATAATAAAACCCCTTTTTACTAAAAAGGGGTAAGTTTATTTCCTAATAGCCATATGACATTGAAAATCTGGATATCTTACCTTAGATAAATCAAAATTTAAATCTTCTGCTCTATTATAACATAGTATTTGGAATGGAACTATATATTGTAAAGGAGAAAAATCTTCATATTCAGTAAAATTAAAACTGAAACTCCTCCTATCACCAATATTTTCCCCATTTCTTATAACATATACATAATCAGTAAGATTTTTAGTATACTTATATAGTTTTTCCATTTTTTTATGATATTTACCTTCACCTAATAAGTAAAATATATAACTCCTATCCCCTAAAGCCATATTAGGTCCATGAAGATACTCTTCTAACTCATAAGATGATGACATAAAATAGTTAGTTTCAATCAACTTTATACTAGCCTCCAGCGCAGTACCATAATTAGGACCTACTCCAATCACTGTTGTATTATCCATCTCTAAAAACTCATTCTTATTTAATGTATACCAATCTATAGCTTTATCTATTAACTTATCATAAGTATCAGTAATACGTAAAAGTTCTTGAATATATTCATCGTATTTATCCTTACTTATCTTTTGTTCTGATAATCCTACCTCTAATGCTATTAATAATAATGTTAATATTGTTGAAGTATAACCTTTAGTCTTAAATTCTGAGTTTTCATCACCACAAGCTAATATTAAAGTTTTATCAGCAACTTCTGCTAAATATGCATCTTTATAAGCAGTTATAGCCAACGTATGTGCACCTTTTCCCCTAGCTTTTATTAGTGCATTTACAGTTTCAGTACTAGAGCCAGTTTGTGAGATTCCAATAATTAAAGAGTTATTACTGAACACTTGCTCGTAACAATTAAAACTATAAGGAAAATGTATTTTTACCTCAATCCCTAAAATTTTTTGTAAAAAGTGTTTAGAAGCCATTATCGCATTATAAGAAGACCCAGATCCTACTACTATAATACTATCAACTTTAACTTCTTTAAATTGATTTACTACTAATTCAAAAAATTTCTTTCTATTTTCTATAATGTTTTTTAATACTTTTCCTTGCTGTTTAATATAAATATACATATCAGACACTTAATCACCTTCTTATAATTAATATCTAGAATTTTTCTCTGATAGCTTTTATATCTTTATAGTAATATCTAGAAAAACTAGTTATAATACAGATTTATCTACAATTGTTTGGTTTGGAATACTTTTCACTTACTTTCTATTTTATAAAACATTTACTTCAATTTTTCTTCAATCACATCTAATATCTTCCCAGTTTTTTTAATTAAATCTCCAATCGATACTTTAACTATCGGAATACCTTTAAATCTATCTAAACCTTTGATAGCGGTTTCATTAGTAATTATTACAACTTTAGCCCCCTCAAGATCTTCATAAGTTATTTCATTTTCTATACCTATTGAACCTTGGGTTTCCACTTTAATTTCATATCCTCTAGCTTTTGCTTCCTTCTCTAAAGCTTTCGCTGCCATATAAGTATGAGCTATTCCTGTTGGACATGATGTTACACCTAAAATCTTCATCCTCAAAACCTCCTAATTTAAATAATCAACCCGCTATAATAACTATAGCGGTTTGATTATTTATTTACATTTTATTATAAATTATATTTAGTTTATTTCTATAACAATATTATCATTTACTTCTAATTCATTTTTAGTATCCTCAGAAACTTCCTTTTTAAGTGCATTTACCATAAATGCTGTTACAAGAGTTCCTACTATTATTGATATTATAAACATTACTTTATTTTCTACAACAGGTAAAACTATTGGCCCCCCATGTGGAGCGTAATCAGCTACTTTACCTATAGCAGCAATAGCCGCTCCCACAGACGAACCTACCATAATCGATGGTATAACTCTAAGTGGATCTCCTGCTGCAAAAGGTATTGCTCCCTCAGTAATACCAATAAGTCCCATAACTATAGCACTTTTTCCAGCTTTTTGCTCAGTCTTAGTATATTTGTTCGGTTGCATTATAGATGCTAATCCCATTCCTAAAGGAGGAACACAAATAGCTACTGCTACTGGACCCATGATAGTTGCTATCCCTTCTCCTATCATAGCTACCGCAAACATAAATGCAACTTTGTTTACAGGTCCTCCCATGTCAAAAGCAATCATTGCACCCATAACTATTGCTAGTAACACAGCATTTCCTGTCTCCATATTTTTTAATCCATTGGTCATAGTAGTCATTAACGATTCTATAGGTGCTCCTATTAAAAACATTACTGCCCCAACAATTAAAGATGTTATTACTGGTATAATCAGTATCGGCATAACTGTTTTTAAACTAATTGGAACTTTCCAAGATTTAACCCATTTTGCAATATAACCGGCTACTAAACCAGCAACTATACCACCTAAAAAACCTGCTCCTATCGAATTTGCTATTACACCACCAACCATACCAGGTGCAATACCAGGACGATCTGCTATACTAAAGGCTATAAAACCCGCCAAAACTGGTACCATAATACTAAACGCTGCTACGCCTATTTCAAACATTCTTTGTAAAATAGGATTAGTTATATTAGCTCCTGTTCCAGCTTCTACCCCACTAAGTGCAATAGATAAAGCAATCAATACTCCTCCTATAACCACTATTGGTATCATATAAGAAACTCCTGTCATAAGATGAGACCTAACATTTTTCAATTCTTCTTTCCATGGATTCAAAACAATCCCTCCCTTATAATATTTTTCAAAATTGTTAGGTATACATATTACTTACACAATAATCCCTCCTCATCTTTATTTATAAAAACTTTCTTCAAACTTTCAATGTAATGTCACAGCCTTCTTGACTCTGTTATAATTGGTATCAATAATTAGTTGCATAACACTATCATTCTTTATATACATAGAAATAATAATATAAGTCTTAAAAATCTTATATATATAAAATATCCATATAGCTACATATAGCTAAGCGAAATAAAATTATATTAAAAATAATGTTATTATTCTTTAAAAAAATTATAATATAAAAGCTTATCTATATTGAATTCTATCCAAAAACACTTTGTAATATATTATTTATTTTTTCTTTGTCATTTGTAATTAGTAAACTATTTCTAAAATCATCATTTATTAATTTTTTGGACAAATTAGCCAATATCTTCAAGTGCTCATTTGAACCGACTGATTCAGGAACAGCAATCATAAATATAAGATTTACTAAATCATCTTCATCATTTCCCCATTTAACATACTCTTTTGTCTTGATAAAAGCTATAGTTGGTACCTTAACAGCGTCAGTCTTTCCATGAGGTATACCTACACCATGTCCTACTGCTGTTGATCCTAGGCTCTCTCTTTTTAAAACTTCCTTTACAAATGTTCCTAAATCCGAAAGTCTACCATTTTTCTTTATTAAATTTGCCATCATAATTATTATCTCTTTTTTATCCGTTAACTCTGATTCTGTTATAATTAAATCTTCATTAATTAAATCCATATTTACACCTCCATCATTAGTTTTATATTACCATACATTTTCACATGAATTTTCTATATTCATTGCCACAATAATGCGGCAACTTTATAATTTTAAAAATAATTAACTAAATCTATAAATATAAAAAAAGCGCCATTCGGCGCGCTTAAGTTCATTTATATTTTATAGTGTTCTCCATGAAGTCCTATATAGTCTTTGGGAACATTTCTGCTCCACAACTCTCACAGCTAAATCTAGGCGGTATTGATGTATCTCCATCATCCATCATATCAAAGTATTCCACTACTTCCTTGGGAACTTTTTCTACAATCTTGCACCCCAAACAAACATACTCTATAAAATTCTTTAAGCTCACTTTTTGTGGACTCTTTTTCTTTTTACCTTTTTTCTTGCTCATCAATTCATCCCCTTTATTCTAATTTTAGACACACTACCCCCTTGGTTTTATGACACATACTCTTTCAAAAGTTTCTCCCCTTCTCTTTTGTAAGCTTCCCACATCTTTTCTTGCATTATCTCTAACATACTGCCATATTTTTTATACAATATCCTCTAATATCATTTCTTTACCACATTTTGTGCATATTAATGGATCATAGCCAAATGACTTTTGTATACTTTTTCTCCAATTTATCCGCTTGTATATAGTTTGTCGATATTTTACCAAACAGACATTACTTTCTTCGCTTTAGCTTTTCGGTTGCGGGAATATACCCCGTAATATCTTACCATTTTAAATTGTTTATCCGGTATATGCCTTACTAGTTTCCCTATAAATTCTAAAACTGGTAATACTTCCTCAATCCTCTTACCATCTTCATGACTTTCATACCAAAATCTCACTACTTCACCATCATAACTTTCTATCCTACTTTCTGCAATTGCCGGACGAAATACGTATCTTCCTATATATTTCGCTATCCCTTTTGCATTCTTCATCCGATTTTTTGCATGTACATAAAACCCTTTGTCTTTTTACCTGTAAAGGGTTTTGACTAGTATTATTCTTTTATTTTTTGGCATAGCCTCTTTTAATGACTTTAACAAAAGGTGTTGCCATCTTTTCCTCAGCATTTCGTAGTGGAAATATTTTATTGGTTGCCAATGATTATCTTTTCTTATTGCTCCCTCTGTTACTAATACATGTACATAGGGGTTCCATTTAAGATCTCTTCCAAAGGTATGTATTACACATACGATTCCTG
>NZ_FOIF01000071.1 GCF_900111575.1 Anaerobranca gottschalkii DSM 13577
TTCCGTGAATTTAGAAGACAGATGGAATATAAATGCCGATGGAATAATATTAAATTTATCCTTGCAGAAAAATTTTATCCTTCATCTAAAACCTGTAGTAGCTGTGGAAGTATAAAAGACAAACTTTCTCTATCAGAAAGAACTTTTAGCTGTAAAGATTGTGGTTATAAAATAGATAGGGATTTAAATGCAAGTATAAATTTAAAAAAATATGGTAAATCAATAGCATAGCACTTAAAGCAGTTATTGATATGTACCGATTCGTTAGTCGGGAATTTAAGCCTTCGGAGTGTTAAACCAAACAGGAGTAGATTTTCGAAACTGGACACGATGAACAAGGAAGGAAACATAAACTTTTATAAGGTTTGATAAAAACCTTATAGAGTTTTATAAGCTTTCTGTAACGGTGAAAAGATGAAATATTGGTTATTGAAGACTGAACCAGATGTATACAGTATAGAAGATTTAAAAAGGGATGGAAGGGCTATGTGGGATGGGGTAAGAAATATTAAAGCAAATAATTATATCAAAAAAATGGAAATAGGTGATTATGTTTTTATCTATCATACTGGAAAAGAGCGAAGTATAGTAGGGATCGGTAAAATTGTTACTTCAAGTTATCCTGACCCAACCAGTGATAACCCTAAATTTCATGCTATAGATGTAGAATATGTTAAAAGATTAGTCAATCCAGTTACATTAAAAGAAATCAAAGAAAGCTTAAGTTTTACTGATTGGGAATTAGTTAATCTTCCCCGTTTATCTGTAATGCCAGTAAAGGTAGAGTACTGGCATAAAGTGTTAACTTTAGCCGGAGATAATTTTGAAATTTAAGCAGGAAAAACTCCCTCTTTTGGCGAAATATTAATTCAATAAATGAAGGGAGTAGTGTTGAGATGACTAAAATTATTGCCCATAGAGGAGCATCTGCTATTGCCCCAGAAAATACCATGCCAGCCTTTAAAAAGGCAATAGAAATGGGATGTAAAGGGATTGAAACCGATGTCCATATGACAAAAGACGGTGTATTGGTTTTGTGCCATGATGAACAGGTAGATAGGACTACTAATGGTAAAGGCTATATTAAAGATTACACTTTAAAAGAGCTAAAAAAACTTGATGCTGGGGTAAAGTTTTCTGAGGAATTTGCCGGAGTTAAGATACCAACTTTAGAAGAATTATTAATTTATTTGTTTGATAAAGATATTTATTTGAACATAGAAATAAAACTAGGGGGTTTTTATTATCCCGATATTGAAGCTAAAGTTTTAGAATTATTATACAAATATAACTATGTTGAAAAATCAATCATCTCATCTTTTAATCATTATAGTTTAGTAGAAGTGCGGAAGTTAGACTCTGATATTAAAACTGCTATTCTTTATATGGAAGGGCTCTATAAACCTTGGGAATATGCCAAAACAGTAGGGGCAACGGCATTACATCCCTATATAGAAGGAGTAACAGAAGAAATTATAAAAGAAGCAAAACTTAACAAAATGCCTGTTACAGTTTTTACCGTTGATGAAAGGGAAGAAATTAGCAAATTTATAAATTACGGTGTTAATGGAATAATAACTAATCATCCCGACATAGGGTTAGCCCTTTTAAAAAATAAAAAATAAAAATTTTAAAAAAAGGCAGGAATTTATTTAAAAGTGTCGAATATTTCTTTTGAAAGAAAAATACTTATAATAGTAGTCGGGGGAATAAAATTATAAGACCATAAGACTTCCTCGGTTTCCATTATTATATTTAATGGTACCGTTAGGAAGTTTTATTTTATTCTCACTACTTCTCAAAAAGGAGGTTTTAAATTTGTTTAAACTTAGGAAATTAACTCCCTTTATCCTATTTTTATTTATTATTACCTTTTTAGCTGGTTGTGGAAGTAAGGATGTAACCCAGCCCCCACAACAAGAGGAACCAGAAGATTTGTCTAAATTTTATCCTGGGCCACCACCGCTCCCTGATTTTGAAGTGAAAACTACTCTAATAATAAATTACCATAGGTATGAAGGGGATTATCGTCCTTGGGATCTTTGGGTATGGCCTGATGGAAAGGAAGGTAAGGCATATCCCTTTACAGAACTTACTGATTATGGAGTAAGGGCAACCATTTATTTTCCAGAAGAATACCATCGCTTAGGTTTTATAGTCCGCCGGGGGAACTGGTCTGCTAAAGATGTGGATAGGGATAGATTTGTCGATGTAATTGATGGAAAAGCAGAAATTTGGTTATTACAAAGTGATCCAAATATCTATTTCTCCCAAGCTGATGTCGATAAAAGTCCCAGAATTATTTCAGCTTATATGGATGGAAAAGATGAAATAATTGTTTCACTAACCCACCAACACAAATTAACGGATGGTGACAACGGTTTTGTTATTAAAGGGGAAGATAAAGACTATAATGTTAAGAAAGTAGAAGTTGTTGGTTCAGGAACTAGTGGTAATGTATTAAAACTAACTTTAGAAAAGGAATTGGACATTACTGCAAACTATACAATTGAAAGTCCAGATTATACTGGTAATTACGTAGTAAAAAGGAGGGTACTGGATTTGCCAGAATTTTATTACCCAGGGGATGACTTAGGAAACACATATACAAGGAATAGTACCAAGTTTAGGGTATGGGCACCGACGGCATTAGATGTAAAAGTAAGGATATATGATACCGCCGATGCCAAAGAAGGTAAAGATTATGACATGAAAAAAGATGTCAATGGAACTTGGTTTTTAGAGATTAAAGGAGATTTAAAAAATAAATATTACACTTATATTGTCGACCATGGCTATATAGTTAATGAAGCAGTGGATCCATACGTCAGGGCAGTATCTTTAAACAGTACTAGAGGAATGATAGTTGATTTGAAAGAAACTAATCCTCGGGGTTGGGATTCTTTCAAGAAACCTGAATTTAAAAATTATACCGATGCTATAATTTATGAAATGCATGTCAGAGATTTTTCGATTTATCCAGATTCAGGAAATAAATATAAAGGAAAATATTTAGGTTTAATTGAAAAAGGAATTACAGGACCTGGGGGAGTAAAAACAGGATTAGACCACCTGGTAGAGCTAGGGATTACCCATATTCACCTATTACCGACATACGATTTTGCTAGTATAGATGATAGTAGGGATGATCAGTATAACTGGGGTTATGATCCAAGGCTATACAACGTCCCTCAAGGAACTTACTCAACTAATGCTGCTGATGGGTTAACTAGGATTAGAGAGTACAAGGAAATGGTAATGGGGTTAAATAAAGCAGGTATTAGGGTTATCAAAGATGTTGTTTATAACCATACCTACACAGTAGGGGATTCACCCTTTGATTTAATAGTACCAAAATACTTTTACAGAACCGATGATAAAGGAAACTATACCAATGGTTCTGGTTGCGGAAATGAAATTGCATCGGAAAGGCCAATGGTGAGAAAGTTTATTGTAGATTCTGTGAAGTATTGGGCGACAGAATATAAAATTGATGGTTTCCGTTTTGATTTAATGGCTTTACATGATGTAGAAACGATGTTAGCTGTACAAGAAGCCCTTCACCAAATCGATCCAAGTATTATAATCTACGGTGAGCCATGGCAAGCTGGAGGCTCTCCTCTACCTGCTAACCTTCAATTTACTAAAGGAAAACAAAGGGGAACAAGGATAGCGGTATTTAATGATCATATCAGAAATGCAATTAAAGGGGATAACGACGGGACAATTAAAGGTTATGTACAAGGGATGGTAAATCAAAGAGATAATGTGATTAGGGGTATCATGGGTGCTATCGATGACTTTGCCCAAGAACCTACTGAATCTATTGTATACGTATCTTGTCATGATAACTTAACCCTATGGGATAAAATTGAAAAGAGCAATCCTAATGACAGTGAAGAAGATCGTATACGAATGAATCTCCTTGCTAACGCTATTGTTTTGACATCACAAGGGGTTCCTTTCCTCCATGGCGGAGTTGAAATGATGAGAACTAAATATGGTGATCATAATAGTTATAAATCCCCAGATCATATCAACCAAATTGAGTGGAGTAGAAAGCATACTTATTATGAAGAATTTTTATACCATCAAGGGTTAATTCGCCTAAGGAGAGAACATCCTGCCTTTAGATTGGCGACAGCGGAAATGGTAAGAAAGCATATGGAAATATTAGACTCTCCCGATGGCTCCATAATGTTCCACTTAAAAGATAATGCAAATGGAGATTCTTGGAGAGATATAGTTGTTATTTATAACCCCAATGGACATGATATAACCGTTAACTTACCTAAAGGGGGAACATGGAACATTGTTGTAAAAGATAAAAAAGCTGGGGTTGATACCTTAGAAACTGTAAATGGTACCACTGTTAAAGTACCACGAATTAGTATGATGGTACTTTACCAAAAATAAATACTAACACCCTCCTTAAACCAAAAAGATAAGCTTTAAAGGCTTATCTTTTTGGTTGATTTATTTTTACATATTTCCATTTACCTAAACGGAAGAGGTAGTATGATAACAATCCAGAAATGACTGTAGAAGTTGTGATAGCTATCCAAACCCCTGTTTCTTGTAAATTTAATGGAAAGGCTAGTAAGTAAGCTAAACTTACTCTAATAACTACCCAACAAACTAAAGTTATTAAAAAAGGATATTTAGTATAGCCAGCACCTTGCATAGTCCTAGAAAAGATTATCGTCATAGCATGGAAGGGTTCAGAAAGGGCTAAAATGTATAAAAAGGTTTTACCGATTTTAACAATTTCATCATTAGGCTTATCTAAAAAAAAGTTAATCAATGGTTCAGCAAATGTTACAAAGATCAAAGCAAAAAATATCATGAAACCTGCTCCAATAAATACACAGGCTTTACCACTTTCTTCAGCTCTTTTAAGTTTTTTAGCACCAATATTCATCCCCGATAGGGTAGCGGCAGCAGTTCCTACAGCAAGGCCTGGCATAATGGCATATTGACTTAGATTAGTACCAATAGTAAAGGCTGTTATAGCGGCATTTTGGGCAGCAGTTCTTGCTAAAATGGCAAAGATAAAAAAGGTGCTGGCATTTCTGCAAACTCCCTGTAGTGCTGCTGGCAGTCCAATTTTAACAACTTGCTTTATTATTGTAAAATGGGGATATAACATGTCTTTAATTTTTACTTTCAACATAAACTTTCCGCTAACTAAAGCACTCCATCCTAAAAGGGCTCCAATTAGCCGGGAAATCGCAGTTCCTAAAGCGGCTCCCATAACCCCTAAAGGAGGGAAAAAACCGATACCAAAAATCAATAGGTAATTAAATAATACATTTGATAAGTTCATCACTATATCAATTAGCAGTGGAGTTTGGGTATCCCCAGAACCTTGGAATATTGCCCTAGCAATGAAGTTTAATAAAAATAGGGGGATAGTAATAAAAAAGATTAACATATAAACTTCTGCCAATGCTAATACATTGTCACTTACCCCTAATAACTGTAAACTTGGCCGATTAATCAATAGCCCTAGAGGGATCATAAAGAGGGAGGCTGCAAGGCAGAGGAAAAAGGATTGACCTGCACTTAATGAAGCTTTATCTCTATCCCCTTGACCGATAAATCTAGCTACCAAGGCTGTTGTTCCAGTAGAGATGGCCATAACTAAAACCATAATTAGCATGACGATATTTTTTCCAGCCCCGATTGCTGCAATGGCATCGGCTCCTAAAGTACCCACCATTTTCATGTCTACAGTACCAATGGAAACCTGCAATAGGGATTGTAAAACAATAGGAGTAGCTAAATATAAAGCATTGTGATATAAGTTTTCGTTATTAAGTATAAACTCCCTTTTATTGCTATAAGTCAGTGTTTTACCCATAATAATCCTCCTTTAGCAACATTATAACATTTCGTTTAACTATTATCTAGACTAACGAAAGAAAAATAAAAAAATATTCCTATCCAAGATGGATAGGAGTATTTAACAATCAACCTATAACTTAATTTCCTCTAAAATATAATTCTCTACTTCCTCAACTTTAGAAAAGTCCATAGCAGTGATATAGTATTTTTCCATGGTTTTGTGAAGTTCATTAGCTTCTTTGAGATGGGGTATACCTTTAGCAACCATTTTGTTAAATTCTCTTTCCACAGTTTCTAATTCCTCTTTTTTTCGGGTATCTATATCTATTGGTAGACAAAGGGCATACATATCGACAACGATATCCATTGGAGCAGCTGGGTCAACGACATGGGGGGCAGTTCCGTCTAAAATAACTACATCTAGTTTAGGGATGAGTACCATATCAACACTCATTGGATCAAAGGCACAATGGTAAATTTCAGTATCAAAACCAGCTTCTAGTGAAGCTTCGGCTATTTTTTTCATTAAAGTAGATTTGCCGGTGCCAGGTCTTCCTTTTACAATAAATTTTGTTGGGATATCTTTGATGAGATTATCATAAAAATTAACAGGACCTTGGGCAGTTATGGCACCGAAAAACATATCTTTTCTTAAGCCTTTTTCTTTTTCCTTTCTGTTACCTATGATAAATTTAATAAGGTTTTTAGCAACTTCATCGGCTAACTGGAAGTTCATTTCTTTGAGGTAAATTTCTTCCCATTGGTCGTGGATTCCTTTAGCTTTTCTAAAAAATTCGTAAGCTTTTTTATAATGGAGGGCAATTTGTTCTTTAATTTCCCTGATTTCCTTTTTATGGGGCAAGAGTTTTTCTCTGTTTAAAAAAGAGCCTAAGTTTATGATTTCATCGGTGATTCCAGGAAGTTTGGGGTCTATTATATGGGGAGCTGTACCATCAACTATGGCTATTTTATCTGAAATAATAACACCATCTAATGAACCGATATCTGAAGAACAATGGAGAAAAGTTAAGTTGTAACCATCTTTTTGGAGTTTTTCTGAGATTTTTTTAATTAGGGTAGACTTACCGGTACCAGGTCCCCCTTTTAATATAAAAACCCTTTCAAGGGATGATAAGATGTCATCGTAAAAAGAATAGAAACCTAAAGAGGTGTTTCCACCAGCATATATATTTTTAATTTTACCTGTCATAATTAGCCACCTTCTTTTTTTTGTGTTAAAATGAGATTAAGATCTCACTAGTAATATATGTTCCTTTAACTAAAAGGTTAACAAAAAGAGGTAGTAAAAATGGAAAAAAGGTATAGTTTTATAGTAAATAATTTTAATAACATAAAAGAAGAACTTATTGAAAAGTATGGGATTTCCCGGAGGGAATATCGGAGACTTAAAAGTAGCGGTAAAGTATATATTAACAACTCTTTAGCTAAAATTACTACACCGGTAAAGCTAGGTGATTTAGTTGAAATTTTTATAAAAGAATGTACCGAGATAATCCCCCAACCTTTACCTTTGAATATAATATTTGAAGATCAATATTTAATAGTATTAGAAAAAGACGGAGAAACCCTTGTTCACCCTGTTCATAATGAGCAATTAAATACTTTAGCCAATGGGTTAGTAGATTATTTTAATAAAAAGGGAGAGAGTTTTGGCATACATCCCGTCAATCGCTTAGATAGAGAGACCTCTGGTTTAGTAATATTTGCCAAAAACTCCTATATCCATAGTTTATTGGCAAAACAATTGGAAAATAGAAAAATTAAGCGTCAGTATTTGGCAGTGGTGGAAGGGACTTTGCCTAAGGAAGAAGGTGTAATTAATTTACCTATTTTAGATCTACCTACATCTAAAAAAGTTAATAGTGAAAAAGGAAAAGAAGCTATTACTGAATATAAATTGCTAAAAAAATACGAAAATTACAGTCTTTTAAAGTTAAATATCTTGACAGGAAGAACCCATCAGATTAGAATTCATTTAAAGGCATTAGGTTGTGGTATTTTAGGTGACAGTTTATATCACAAAAAAAGTTCTTTAATCTCTAGGCAAGCACTCCATGCTTTTTCCTTAAGTTTTAACCATCCACTATCAGGGGAAGAGTTAAAATTTGTAAGTGAGCTGCCAGGGGATTTTAAAACCTTATTAAATAGATTAACGGTAATGTAAAAAGTTCTATGAAAAAATAGATTAAATACCACACGAACAGATTAGCATAAAGAAAAATAACGTAATCGCTCTTGACAAACAGT
>NZ_FOIF01000072.1 GCF_900111575.1 Anaerobranca gottschalkii DSM 13577
TCCATTTGATTGTAAGAGATATATTTGCCTTCTTTACAAAATTTTTGCCTTATTTGATAGTTTGCAAAGTTGTATAGGTTCTTAGATTTAAAACAATATTCGTCTAACATTTGGTAATATGGATTTTTAGGATATATTATATGTTTTTCAACACGATTGGCTTTCATTTTCTCTATTCACCTCCTTTTCTTCAGAACCTACTTCACTCATCACCACTATCTCGCAATGATATTTTTTACTACTTTACCCGCCATTAAATCATCAAGCATTTTAAAAAATCTTTTCTTTTTTTAAACTAATTCCACTAGCTATATCAGAAAATACTCTTTATACACAGTATCCATTACTAAAACAAAACTGCTTTAGTAATTGTATTTGATTATCTAAATCATCCTCCTGTTTTAGCGTAGAAACCCTTGCATAAATATAAGTTTTTCTTTCTATTCCTCGGTTAAATAATTTATATACACTGTCTTTGTCATAATCATATCTACCGTTAGATAAAGTATTTACTTTTATTAAGCCTTCTTTTACATATTTTGTTAGAGTAGGTCTTGATACAAGACTTCTTTTGATTTCATTATAACCATCTACTTATAAGATAATTATAACATATATTTATTTTAATAATAGTATTATTTATTAAAATTTTTGATGTTCTTTGTTGTTTTTATTTATTTTAATAACCATACCGGCACTTCTAACCATCTCCGCTGGGGTTCCATAGGTAGGAGAATGGTGGGCAAAATAACCTTTCCATTTCTCGCTGGGTTACAATATGAGCACTACTATTTTGCTCTGTACTCCTTTGGTTAGTATCTACCGTCCTTTGTTCCCCTTGCTGTTCTATAGTTTGTCCAGTTATAGATTGTTGAGGAACCTGTGGTGAAAATCTAATTATAAATGCACCAAATAAGGGAATTTTTCATAAATTATTGTGAAAGGAGAATACTGCGAGGATGTGTTAGCATGAAACTATTAATTATTGGAAATTCAAATATTCAAGGTTTAACAAAGGAAATTTTACAATATCTTAGTACAAAACATGAACTAGTTTTTAATGATCTAGATAGCTATCAATCAAGTCGGGACATAATTTTAGTGACTGATAATCTAAAGGGTGATTCAATAAAAAAATTATCTAAAGACAACCATATAATTCTAAGGGAAAATATCTCTAAAGATTATCAAAATTCCACTAATATTATAATTTTACTCCCAAGACTCAATGTGAATTTATATACCAATAATCCTAAAATATTACAGATTGTCATTGAAATTTTAAGTTATTATGTTAATAAATTACAGATTACCAACAAAAACATTGAGCTATTGAGTAAAAAAGAGAATGAAGTTTTGAACCTATTATTACAAGGTTTAAATGATCAAGAAATCAGTAATAAACTGTTTATTAGTGACAAAACAGTTAGAAATCACATCAGTAATATGTTAGGTAAATTAGGATTAAAAAACAGAACCCAATTAGTACTCTGGGCCTTACAATATTTAGGGAAAATCAAGGAAGATATCAAATGATTTCTCAGAACATCCATGAAACTAATAAACTACTAAAACAGCAAATTTTATCCCATAATCCAAAAATTAGAGAACATCTTTTAGAAACAATCCCCTATTCAAAAAATGGACTAATAGAATTGTTGGATAAATATCATTACCTATACATCAAACCTGTTAATGGCAGTCTAGGTAAAGGGGTTATGTCAATTATTTATATTAACAAAATGTACGTTTTGAAAGAAAAAGATAAAACCTATACATTTCCATCATTAAATGGTTTGGAAAAATATTTAAACCAATTTCTAGTAAAAGATAGCTATTTAATACAGCAAGGACTACACATGCTGAAATATAATAATAGGATAGCAGATATCCGGGTACTTTTCCAAAAACCCTATAATAACTGGCTATTAGAAGGTATAGGGGTTAGAATCGGTAAAAGAGGATATATAGTTTCTAACTATACTATTGGAGGAAATGCTACAACTTTAGAAGATTATCTATCAACAAATGGATTTAACAAGGAAAGTATTGAACAAAAGAAAGAAGAGATTATCATACTCTGTCAAGAAGGAATTCATTCACTAACCAAATATTTTCCTAATTTCAAAAGACTAGGTTTTGATATAGGTTTAGATTATGAAGCTAAACCTTGGATTATCGAGGTTAATACTTCTCCTAACTTTAACCTTTTTAAAGCCATAGATATGAAGATTTACGAAAAAATTAAAGAAAATAAAAAGATCATTAGCACCAATAAAAGTTCTTAGAATAAACTAGGATAAAGAGATTAATTGGGAGGAGGGAGAAGTATGTCCTATGTAATAATTAAAGGCACTAATCAGTTAAGTATAGAAGGTAAAGAAATAGATGACAAAATTTATTTACCTTTGGAATCCCTGTGGGAAGATTATTCTATATTAAAGGAGGAAAAGGTAGTTTTTTTAGATAGTCCATTATTTGGCATTAAAATCGGAGTAATGGATACCAGTAGGCAAAAAAGTGATGTAATAAAACACCTAATAGAACTGTTAACAGGAGCTGGTTGTATAGTAAATGAGGTTAATAAAAACTACATTCCCACAGATACTAATCTAGTTTTAGAACTTAACAATGATGAAGGTATTTACAAAACAGGTTATCAAGGATTTAACCTCAATGGCAGTAGACGTTTAGCAGCAGATATCGGTTGGTCAATAATTAGAATATTCCAAATAGATTATATTGTGCCACCTAAAAAACTAAAAGGAAATAAAGAAATTTCCCTTTGGCATAAACTAACGGTACCCTGGGTTACTATAAGTTGGAGAAGTTCCAAAGATAGTAAAATTTTGTTACCTATTGCTATATTACTAGGTTTATTCAAATTTGCCAGTGGTAAAATACCTACAATAGACGAAGGTATTTTTAATAAAAAAAATTATATAGAAAAAGAAAACCCTATAGTTGAAAAAAAAGAGATTCAGGAATTAACTAGAACGATAAAGGAGGAATTAATTGTGGATGATAACACAAATAATAGAGGTAAATTAGTTAAGAATCCATCACCAAAACTTCAGGCATATATGAAAAAAATCCTTGCAAAGCAGCAAATAAAAGAAAAAGAACAGGAGAAATCCTACCCCTTTCATCCCCAAGATATCTATAAAAAAAGTGGTAAAGGTTGAAAAAGCTGTAAATAGTGGAGGTTACCACAGTCAATGAAATAGGGAAAGGATATCCTTTCCCTATTTGCTATACATTATAATAAACTTGATTTTTTTCGTAGGATAAAAACAGTACTTTGTAAAGATTAGGTACTGTTTTTTTTATTTTTTCTCCAAATTCTTGTATTTCCTCTAAGTTCACTTGATCTACCATAACATCCCACTGATTTATAGCCATAAATATTTTCCCTTCTACCCCTGGAAAATTGAAAACACCTTTTTCAGCCATTTTTATTAAAGTAGAAAAATCGATGATTTCATTTTGAAATGGGAGTAAATGGTGGCGGTGTACCCACCTTTCCCCCCACCTATTTCCAAATACTTTACTACCGATGTTAATTACCAGATGGGTAGTACTAGGGGGAATTACTGGTTCCCCCTCTTTCCATACCTTTAATGGTTTCATCCTAGCCCCATCCCCTTCACACAAAATATGATCGAATAGGGAACATTCTTTTAGTTTTTCTACTCCATCAACATCGATCCCTAGAAATTTTTCTCCATCCCGCTGAGAATAAACCAAAGGTATTTTCCCAGGTTCACCGGTAAATTGGGGCCATTTAACTGGAATGATATTTTCTTCTAAAGGTGGGGCAAAAAACTTGGTAGTAGAGGTTATGAGAGAGTTTTTCAATTCTTTAGCCAACAGAAATAATCCTGTAGTTTTACCCCCACCACCTACCATAGTTATTAAACTTTTTTCACCTATTTCTAAAGCTGCTTTTATCATTCACCCATCTTCTCCTATTAAACTATTTCTATTTTTATCTCTTTACCAGAGCTCGTATTTTTATCCAATAAAATTCCTTTATACCCATTATCACACTTTTCCCACCACTGTTTTAAATTAATCTTTTCTCCATCGATAGCAAAATGGGCTTTATCCCGATCTAGAAAAAATCTAACAAAGGAAATTGGTAAACTCCAGTGTATTTCTTTACCATTAGTTTTCTTAATATAGATTTTTAATAGTTTTGCATGTTCCTCGTCATCAAAATTAAATACAAAATTTTCATTATTTTCATTTATATTACTTGTTTGTTCAAGGGCTGATAACAGTTGTACCCCTTCTTCAGGAGTTATTTTCCCTTCTTTGACTAGTGACAGGATTTCTAACCTTTCTTTTTCCACAATATCCCCTCCTTATTCCACCCACATTTTTACCTTAATACCATCTTCATCATCTACTACTTCCAAAACTTCTCCTAACCCACCATGTCTAGCTATTTCAATTACCCTTTCAAGATCTCTTTGAGTTACTCCTTCTGCTTCTTTAGGCAAAAATTTCATCCCAAAGTTTACTAAGAAAAAGGGAACCTTTAAGTTGACTTTTTTTCTACCAGTATGGAGATCTTCTACTCTAATATATAGGTATTTAGCTTTTCTTTCCCCTTCAACACTTTCCCAATCCCGTTGTTCTACCGCAGCCAATAATTTTATACCTTCTTCAGCAGTTATTTTTCCTTCTTCAATCATTTTAAGAACTTGTAATTTTTCTTCATTCATAAATTTCACCTCCACTATTTTGGATTGTTTCTAATAACTCATTGGCTTGCTCTAAGGTTATAATACCGTCTTTAAGCATCAGTAAAATCCGTAATGTTTCTTCATTATATTCATCTTCACCATATCCACTCTGTTCACTATCTAAAATGAGGTTAGAATTACCCTTGATTATGCTAACATTTTTCGCCCCTTCAATATACAAGGAACCTCTCCCTTTAGAACCAAGATGACCTTCATAAAAATCCCCTTTTTTAACCAAATTAAGGCAAGGTAATTTATTATCTAAGTAACTACTCTCTATTTTAAAATTCAGTTGAGCAATTACTGGAATAGAGAGGTAGAAATCCCCTGTATTAAAAATACGCCATACCCCATGGAAATTGCTGGGTATTACTATTTCTGTATTTCCTTTTCCTTCAGCTGCTAATCTTTTAAAATTACAGTTATCTAAAGTTAAATCACCAACACCGTTGTATAAATTGAGGTTACCTCCACTATCTTTAAATTTCACTTTTCCTTTTCCATTCTCCAAGTCACATTCTCCATTTAATCGGATCAATTCTATATTCCCTTTACCATTTTCGATATTTATTTCTCCATTGATGCTAAAGCCGGTAATATTGCCAATACCATTATCTATAAACCATTTACCTTGGATATTTTCTAGTTCTAACTCACCCTTTTCAATATCTATTTCCCCATCCCCTTTAATATTGGAGAACTTAAAATTACCTTTACCTATATCTACAAAAATTTTCCCTTCTAAGTTAACCAAATGACCATCTACATAACTACCTTCAATAGCAAACTTACATTCTTTAGGAAGGTATAATGTAACTATTTTTTCTCTACCTTCTAGTTCAATTTCCAACTCATCTTCTCTAGTTTTGTAATTGACATTAAGATTTTCTCCACTTACTTCTAACTTGCAACTGGCATTTTCCCAACCCCATACCTTTACCTTACCTTTATCAATACACAATAATATTTTACCTCCAAAGGAAAGGGGAAAAGTTTTTTCATAATAAGTCATCTCAACTCCCCCTTATTCTAATCCCAATACTTCTTGCTTTTCCAGGTACGGAACTCAAAAAATCCAGAAAGGACTTGAGATATTCCCACATAAATTATCAATGCTCCAAGAATCCATAAGAAATTCCAACGATGATAAATAGTATAAAGAAATAAACCTGCTAATCCAGCTAAAAATAACCCTTCTTTTATTTTCTTCCAATTGATTCTCCAAAGGCCATATATCTTTTTATAAACACCCATTTTAATAGCATACATTTTCAAGATAAAATTAGTTACTATAGCTACCAAGATTATAAAAAATATCCCAATTTGTACATTTGTAGACATTAAAATATCCATCATTTTCTCTACCTCCCAACTAATTAACTATTTCTGTTATACTAAGACTACCATTGACAGTACTTATCTTATAGTTTCTTTTGATTTCACCTGGTGATGTTACTTCTACATTTCTAGCCAAAAATTTTCCATTAAGAATATTAGCTTTTAAATCAGTATGTTCAACTTTAGTTCTGCCATTTACAGAATTTGATTTTATATAAACCCCTGTTACCCCTTCAGGTAATGATAACCTGATACTTCCATTAACAGTTGATAAATGGACATCCCCTTGATGGTTACCTTTATCAACCAAAGAAATTCCTCCATTGACAGTATCCGCCTTCAAATTTTCAATTTCTCCCTCTACTTTAATTATCCCATTTACCCCTGAAATTTCCATCTCTTTAGCGAAGACATTATCTATATTGATCTTTCCATTTACCGAATTAATTTTCCCTTGAACCAGCTTTAAATTTTGTAAATCCACTTTTCCATTAGTTGATGTAGTATAAAGCTCTGCAACCACATTTTGGGGAAGTGTTATATCGTAATCTATCTTTAAACGGCGGTTTTTATAATTCTCTGTTTCAATCCCATTTTCCTTTAGTTTTAAAACCTTATAACTTTTCACTAAATCTTCAGCCTTTTCTCCAGAAAAAATTCCCCGCACCGTTTTGGTTACTTTAACAAAGGCATAATCTTTATTCCATGTGTTAATTTTGATATAACCATTTTTAGTTTTAATATCTAACTCTATCTCTTTGGAAGTGAAATTGTGTTTGTAATCTTCAGTAAATACATAAACTGGCCCTATATTACTTCCAAAATTTAAAACATTAATTAGTTTATCAATTAGCCCAAAATTAGTTTCAGTTTCCACATATTTACTTTTACCCTCTTCTTTTTCTAGCTGAACTTCTTCCTCTTCCATTAGATCTTCATCTAAAGCTGCCAATAGCTTTTCAGCTTCTTCTGCTGTAATTTTCCCTTCCTTTAACATAGTTAAAATAATAGACCTTTCTTCCATTTTACAACCCCCCTTATTTTCCCCTTCCTACACTTTTTTCAATAAAGCTACTGCTTCTTCTGCCGTTATTTCCCCTTTGTTTAAAGCATCTAAAACTTCTTTCCTTTTTCTAGCCACTTCAGGATCAGTCTTAGGAATTGGTTCTGGTCTGTAACCTAAACTTTCAATAACAGCTTCTAACCTACCCCTAACGGTAGGATATGAAATTCCTAATTCCTTTTCCACTTCTTTGATATTGCCACGGCATTTAATAAACACTTCTATAAATTCCTGCTGATCTAATGGCAGTCTACAAAACTTACAGGGGTCAAATTTTCCTTCAATAGCAGTATTACAACTAGGACAGTGTAAACGGGTGATGTCAAGATTGGCGGTACAAATAGGGCAACGACCTAACATTTGTCTTTTCACATCAACCCCTCCTTTCAATATTTTTAATGTTGATGTTAAATATTTTAATCTTTAATTTAATTATACTAATATTTATGTAAAATGCAAGAGATTTGTGATAAAATTTTTAAAAAATTAATACCTATCTAAGAAATCTAAAACTTCCTATTAAAAAAATGTAGACAAAGTCATTTTTTAAAGGCTGTGGTAATTAAACATTCTAACAAAGTTTTGCGTCGAGATTTAAGGCTTCTATCTAAAAGGAAGAAGGGTACCGCTCTAATTCGCC
>NZ_FOIF01000073.1 GCF_900111575.1 Anaerobranca gottschalkii DSM 13577
CAAAGCTGCTTAACGATAAAAATTTAAAAATATTATAGAGAATGGAGGATGTTGTTCTAGATAACAAAATTTAACCTTTTTTAAAATCTCATTTATAATGAGTTAGATTTTCTATGCTCTTTTTTTGATAAATATAAAAACTTAATTATGCAATTTCCTCATTTAACTATAATATAGTTAGTTTTAATAGGTACGTACTTTCAATTAATGTTTTAGTATCATTGTTCTCAGTTTTTATTCCTACCATAATATCTATCACTATGGTTAATATGTATAAGCCAGACAGAATTATGAGGAACTAGTATAATAATGTTATGGATAGTTTTTAGCGACTATTTAACAACTGAATACATTATTTCCAAAAGCGCCCTTGGGCGTTTTTTTTAGTTTGTAGACAAAAAGAAAAGGTCTGTTAATATTTTTACTAAGATTGTTAAAAATAAATGTATAGAAGTTTGGTTTCTTGTCAAAAATTTATATTAAACCTAAAGGATGAGGGGAGAGGAATTTCTATGTTTAACAGAACAATCTATCTATTATCAATAATATTAGTATTAACATTAGCTCTAAGTAATGTTGTTTCAGGGGCAAATTATAAAAAACATGAAATAGAGCCATTATTAGAGGTTGCAAAAAAAATTCAAGGTGATATATTAGGATATAGCGTGTTAGGATACATTAAAGTCCAGGATTTAACTGAAGAGGAAATAGTTATGATTCTACGGGAAATGGGCTATACAAAGGGTGTGACAAAGGAAAATTATTATTTTGAAGAAGGTAATAAAACTGTTTTAGTGGACTGGCATAATGGAAAATGTTATTATAAATTAGTTGTATATTATGGACAGGAGACTCAAGTAGTTTTATCAGTAGATACTGGAAAGGAAGTAGATATTACTAAAATATATGATAAAGTAAAAGGGGTATTATTACGGTACAATGATAATGTACATATTAGCACCAGTATATACCAACACTTACCTAAAAAATTAACAACAGGGGAAATTGTTGAGAAAATTTATCTTTCCTTTAACCACCTTTCAGCTAAACTGACTTTAGATTATCAAGGGGAAGGGGAAAGTTATGGATTCTTAGGGTATAGTCCGTATTTGGGAAATACTATAGAAAGTCAAGGGAGGAAAGTTAACCTACATATAGCAGTTTACTTAGATGAACATAAAGGAGGATATTATTTAATAATTGCAAATCCAATAATTGCGGCAAGCTATTAAACATTAGGAGTGAGAACATTGGAAAAAATTTATGTCACAGGAAAAACTGGCCCTTTGCAAGGAACTGTAAAGGTCAGCGGAGCAAAAAATGCAGCATTACCTATCTTAGCAGCATCTTTGTTATGTAAAGGTACGACAATTATTGATGAAGTCCCTCAACTAGAAGATGTTAATGTAATGAGAGGGGTGCTAGAGAGTTTAGGTGCTAAAGTTAAAGTTGAAGGGGATACATATATTATCGATAGTAGTAATTTAACTAGCTCTACTGCACCATACGAACTGGTAAGAAAAATGCGGGCTTCTTTTTTAGTAACAGGGCCACTGTTAGCAAGGCTTAAAGAGGCTAATATTTCAATGCCTGGAGGTTGTGCTATTGGAACAAGACCTATTGATCTTCATTTAAAAGGTTTTCAAGCTTTAGGGGCTAAAGTAACAACAGATCATGGTTGTATCCAAGCTAAAGTTGACAACTTAATAGGTAATCGGGTATATTTAGACTTCCCTAGTGTAGGAGCTACAGAAAATATTATGATGTTAGCTACTTATGCCGAAGGGCAGACAATAATCGAAAATGCCGCTGCAGAACCTGAAATAGTCGATTTAGCCAACTATTTAAACTCTATGGGGGCAAAGATTCGGGGTGCAGGTACTAATGTTATTAAAATCACAGGGGTAAAAGAACTTACTTCTAATAGATATACCGTTATACCAGACCGGATTGAAGCAGGAACTTATATGGTAGCGGCTGTTATTACTGGGGGAGACGTACTCATAACTAATTGTATTTATGATCATTTAAAACCGGTTATTGCTAAATTGCAAGAATGTGGCGCAGAGATAATTGAAGATGAAAATACCATTAGGGTTAAAGGTAATAATAGACCTAAGGGAGTAGATGTTAAAACATTACCTTATCCAGGTTTCCCAACAGATATGCAGCCACAAATGATGGCTTTATTGGCAGTGGCAGAAGGAACTAGTGTTGTTACAGAAACGGTATTTGAAAACAGGTTTATGCATGTAGATGAACTTAAAAGAATGAATGCTAAAATAAAAATTAGGGAGCGTTCAGCTGTAATAACAGGGGTAGAAACTTTAAAAGCTGCACCGGTGTATGCTACAGACTTGAGGGCAGGAGCAGCATTAATTTTAGCAGGCTTAGTAGCAGAGGGAGTAACGGAAATAGGAAATGTTTATCACATAGATAGAGGTTATGTGGATATTGTTAATAAATTTAAAGAGTTAGGTGCCCATATAGAAAGAAGATAAAGTAAGGAGTTGAAATCCTTACTTTTGTTCTTTTCCCCCTAATTTTTCATAAAATTAATTAGAAAAAATTAGTGTAAAAATCAGGGGGCAGAAGTATGGGAAAAAATATTCTAATTTACTTTGGGGTAACGTTAATGGTTTTGTTGATTTTACCTGCTATCTTGGTCAAGGGCTGTAAAGGGCCTACTTTTCCTAATGATTTAGATTTAACTTATGAAAATATTAAAATTAATGTTTACTTTCATAAAGAAGACAAGTTAAAAGAAATGGAGTTAGAAGAATATATTGTAGGGGTAGTGGCAGGAGAAATGCCAGCACGTTTTGATATTGAGGCTTTGAAGGCTCAAGCAGTTATTGCTAGAACTTATGCTGTAACTAGAATGAGGCTTTTTGGTGGAAGCGGATATAGTGGTTATCCTGGAGCAGATATTTGTGATGATTATCGCCACAGCCAACATTATTTAACTCCAACAGAAGCAAAAAGTAACTGGCCCTTTTGGCAGCGGAGTATATATTGGCGTAAAATAGTAGAAGCGGTGTATTCGACAAAAGGGGAGATAATTACTTATCAAGGGAAACCAATAGATGCCCTATATCATTCTACCTGTGGAGGAGCAACGGAAAATTCAGAAGAAGTATTTACTTATGCCATTCCTTATCTTAGAGGAGTTACTTGCTTATACTGTAAAGACTCACCCCGTTTTACCCAAAAGGTTACTTATACAAAAACAGGATTTATCAATATTTTAGAGGGGGAAGGGTTACAAAGGGTAGTAGGGGCAAGGGAAATTGATATGGGTATAGTAAGTAAAACTAACAGTGATCGAATTACTTATTTTAGAATTGGTGATAAGATTTTTAGAGGAACTGACGTACGCCTTTTGTTTAAATTAAATTCTGCTAGGTTTACTTATAACTACGATGGTGCTAATATAGTGTTTAACGTAGTAGGTTACGGCCATGGAGTAGGGATGTGTCAGTATGGTGCTAATGGTCTAGCTAAAAAAGGATATAACTATAAAGACATTATCAATTATTACTACACTGACGTAGAATTAGAAAATTTACATAATTACCTATCAATCCAGGAATAATATAAATTAAGCTGGTTATAATACCACCTAAAGAGGTGGTATTTTTTATGAATATCTTAAATAGTGGAAAAGAGAAGATTTTAAAGGTGTATAATTTAAGCAAGATTAAATTAAAAGAAATAATAAATAAAATAAAAGGATTACCTACTTTTATTAAAAGGATTGGTATTTATTGTTTAGTTGTACTAGTAATGTTTAGTTATATGGCATGGCAGAAAAGTAGACTTCCCTTAGATATAATAGGAGAACTTCCTAAAAATGAAACACAACAACCTGGGGAGAAAAAGAATAATGAATTGCCCTGGGAGATAGATGAAATTGAAAGGGAAGATAGAGGGGTAGAAGAAAAAACTGAAAAAAAAGATGAGAAAAGAGATGAATCTGAGGAAAAGACTATTTTAGAGGAAGAAAAGACCACAGTTGAAGAAGAAACAGCACAACCTGTTTTTAATATTAAAGATAAAATTATCTGGCCAGTTGAAGGTTCAGGAGAGATTCAAGGACATTTTAAACAACCTTTTAATTTTAGGGATGGAAGTTTCGAATATAAGTTAGATGGGATATTAATTGCTGCTCCTAAAGGTAGTAAAGTGAGGGCTGCGCTACCAGGAGTAGTAAAGGATGTAGTTAGAGAAACTTCTTATCTCTATGGTAATGTAGTCAAGATTAGTTATGTGGATCCCAATGGAGATACATGGGATGTCTACTATTATAATCTTGACAATATTCAAGTGGAAGAAGGGCAAAAAGTATCCATTGGTGACAGCATTGGATATGTAGGATCAAACCTTCTATCCTCTTTATTCAGTGAATCCCATATAGTGTTAGAAATTAAGAAAAATAATGTCCTTATCGATCCTCAACCATACTTTTAAAAGCCTCCCTTGAGGCTTTTTATATATCAACTTTATCAATTTAATTAATAAATAGAATAAATTGGACAAACATGGAATAAAAGGAAAACTACTGAAATATATATTGAGTAAGTATTGGAATGAGGGGGGCTGTTTATGAATGATTATATTATCCAAAGGGTACTAGAAATTAGTCATTATATCCTTAAAACTGAAGAAACCGTTAGGGAAATCTCAAAAAAATTTGGGGTTAGTAAATCAACGGTCCACAAAGATTTAGTGGAAAGGTTACCACTAATTAACAAAGAACTTTATGGACAAGTAAAGGAGATTTTAGAAAAAAATAAAAGTGTGAGACACATAAGGGGTGGAGAATCCACTAGATTAAAATATATGAACAAAGAATTAGTTTCAGAGTAATTTATTTATAAAGAAAAGAGGATTTCTTTAGATTTTGTAGAATAATACAATGATGTCTAGGATATTAGTCTTATATAAGAATTTTTGGGATTGAGGGGTGGAAGTTTTGTTTAGATTAGGAAAAGATATTGGCGTAGATTTAGGGACAGCGACGATTTTAGTGACTGTTAAAGGCAAAGGGGTAGTGCTTCACGAACCTTCTGTGGTGGCAGTTGATAGTGATACCCAAAAAGTCCTTAAAGTAGGGGAAGAAGCAAGACAAATGCTAGGGAGAACACCTCTAAATATTACTGCTGTTAAACCATTGAGGGATGGTGTTATTGCAGACTTTGACTTGACTGAAGTCATGTTAAAATACTTTATTAATAAAGCTGCTGGTAATTCTTTGTTTGGGAAACCTAGGGTAATGGTATGTGTACCGGCTGGTATTACAACAGTTGAGAAAAGGGCGGTAGAGGAAGCAGTATATCGAACAGGGGCAAAGGCAGTATTTTTAATAGAAGAGCCGAGGGCTGCGGCTTTAGGTGCAGGTTTAGAAATTTTTGAACCCTATGGCAATATGGTAATAGACATTGGTGGTGGTACCACTGATGTAGCTGTTTTATCTTTAGGAAGCATTGTGGAAAAAGATAGTATCCGTGTTGGAGGAAATCGTTTTGATGAATCCTTAATTAGATACATACGGGATAAACACAATTTAATGATAGGTGAAAGAACTGCTGAGGAAATAAAAATCAAAATAGGAACTGCAAATCTTCAGAGCCGCAACGAAACAATGGAAATTAGGGGAAGGGACATAGTAAGTGGGTTACCTAAGACTATAGAGTTTACTTCTAAAGAGGCTTATGAAGCCATGGAAGAACCTATTCATGCAATTTTAAGAAGTACCCATAAAGTCTTAGAAAAAACACCGCCAGAGTTGGCAGCAGATATTATGGATAAAGGAATCATTATGACTGGTGGTGGAGCTATGCTCCATGGATTAGATATATTCCTTTCTGAGAGGTTAGGCACACCAGTAATGTTAGCAGAAGATCCAATAACTTGTGTGGTAAGGGGAACGGGTTTAGCTTTAGAAATGCTAGATATAATGCAAGATACTTTAGTGGGAAGTAAAAAAAGTGGTTAAGACTTAGCATCTGCTAAGTCTTTTGCACTATTGACAGGATTTCTCCTTTAAGATAAGCTTGAACTAGAAGTATACCCATTTGGAGGTGGAATTGTGATTCGGGGATTACATATTGCTAAAACAGGTATGCTAACACAGCAGCGGAGACAGGAAAATATTGCTAATAACATAGTAAATGCTAACACACCAGGATTTAAAAAAGCTACCGCTGCTATAGCAAAGGATAGGGATCTCTTTTTACATAGACTTAATGATGAGGTTTTAAGGACTTCTTTTGGCAACATAGATAAAAAGCCTAAAGTAGGCCCTTTAGGGACAGGAGTTTTTGTTGATGAAACTTTAGTTAATTTTAATACTGGGAGTTTGATAGAGACCAATAACCCCCTCGATTTAGCAATTCAAGGTAGTGGTTTTTTTACTGTTGAAGGAAATGGACAAACTTTTTTGACTAGAGATGGTGTATTTACTATAGACAATCAGGGGTATATTGTTAATTCCGATGGTTATTATCTTTTAGGTCATAATGGTAGAATCAACCTAAGTGGAAGTGAAATAACTATCAAAGAAAATGGAGAAATTTATGTAGATGGTAATTACATCGACACTTTGCAAATAACTACCGTTCAAAATCCCCATTCTCTAAGTAAGCTAGGGATGAATCTTTTTACTGTAACAGATAGAACTATTTTAGGGGGACCCCAAGGAGTAATCCGTCAAGGTTTTATTGAAGGATCTAATGTAGATTTAGCAGAGGAAATGGTGGAGTTAATTTCAACCCTTAGGGCATATGAAGCTAATCAAAAAGTTATCCAAACCCATGATGAATTGTTAGGAAAGGCAGTTAATGAAATAGCCTCTGTTCGCTAAAGGAGTGAATGGTAAATGATAAGATCGCTATATACAGCTAGTTCAGGTATATTAACGGGTCAGCGACAAGTGGACAATGTAGCCCACAACATAGCTAATATTAATACTATGGGCTTCAAAGCAAGTCGTTTAAATTTTAAAGATTTGTTTTATGCAAATTTACAACAAAGGAAGAATTTGGATTTAGAAAACAGATTAAGTAATCCAGGAATTCAAATAGGTCAAGGAGTTATGCCTAGCTCTATTACAAAAAAATTCACCCAAGGCCCTATTATTACAACTTCTAATCCCTTTGATTTAGCCATAGAAGGGCAAGGATTTTTTGGAATAGAAAGGGATGGTGAACTGTTACTTACTAGACACGGGAATTTTCACTTAGATGAAAGTGGGCTTTTGGTTAACGGTGATGGTTATCCTGTTGTTGGACAATTTAATGGTAGTTTATTAAACTATCGGGAGATAAATATTGATATGGATGGAGTGGTTACAGGTATAAACGGGCAAGGTGAAAGGGAAGAATTAGGGGTAATATTTTTGTTTAATGTTCCTAACCCCCATGGCCTTGCTGCTATAGGTGATAACCTTTTTTCTGTAACGGAAAACTCTGGAGAACCAAACCCCATTCAAAGTCCAATTAGGCAGGGAGCTTTAGAAGGATCTAATGTAGATTTAGGAGAACAAATAGCATTTTTGATGATGAGTCAAAGGGCTTTAGAAGCTAGTGCTAAATTGGTTCAGACGACAGATGAAATGATGGCACAAGCCAATAATTTAAGAAGATAAAAGACACCTCTTCAAAGGTGTCTCAGGTTGTAGACAAAGTCTTTTTTAAAAGGCTGTGGTAATTAAACATTCTAACAAAGTCTCCGTCGAGATTTAAGGCTTCTATCTAAAAGGAAGAAGGGTACCGCTCTAATTCGCCGTCCATGGCT